>JAVEXH010000316.1:0-4305 GCA_034004175.1 Spirochaetia bacterium | reverse complement strand
ATCGGCACCTTCATGGTTTAGAAACAACTACTCACCATGTTTTCTCGATGGCTTTTCGATACTTCTTCCCGTATTGCTTAATCGCTTCATCTGGCGTTAAGTGAGCATAGCGTTGGGTCATAGCTTATGATTCATGTCCTATTGTTCCACGAAGTGCATCGGATGGAAGAACAGTATAGAGCAAGGTGTTATAAGTATGCCTAAGTGAATGTACAACGATATTTTTGCGACCATCTGTATTGATTCCTGCATGTTGCATTGCATTTCGTAAAGCACACCTCAGCCTTCCAGATGATGATGGAGAAAATCCATCACTTCCAGCAAACACGAATGCGTCAGGTTCACTTTTACCTGCTAACTCAAGCCACTTCTTCAATAACTCAAATGTACGACTGGGAGGGACAGTGCCGCGAGCTTTCTTTCCCTTTGTCGGACCAAGCTTTTGCTCTGCGGTGATAGCTTTTGTAACTCGTACACCCTTATTCTTCCAGTCAATGTCAGACCACTTTAAGGCTCTAAGCTCTCCAGACCTCATCCCGCTTGTAAGCACAAGGTAAAGCATGGAGGCTTTTTCATAATCCCCCCAAATCCTAAGCAGGTCTTCATCATTATCTGGAAAAAGAAGATCAACCTCTTCTTTGGTTAGAGCGTCCCTTTTCTTATAAACTTGCTTCGAAAGTGGACTCACTTTGGACACTGGATTCGATTTTATCAATCCTTCATCTTCTGCCTCATTCATAACTATCTCAAATACCCGACGTACTTTATTCATAGTTTCATGTGCAGGAGGAGATGCTCTCAGTGATTTTGGCTTGAAAGAGCCATCCATGATCGAATTCCTCCAGCGTCGAACTTCCGCAGGAGTAATTGACGATAGAAGCATCTCCTTGAAATACGGAAGGATGTAGTTCTCAATATATGCTCGGTAGTCAGCAGTAAGCTTGGCGGTGACTGGTTTCCCATCACTGACCTTATTCGCAAGGTATGGACACTTTCCTACGATAAACATATTAGCACTGAAATCACCGAACAATACTTCCTTGACACCGTTTTCATCGACCGCTGTGATCTTCTGGCAGTATGCTTGAGCGTCTTTCTCTGTCCGGCAACCAGTCGAATGTCTTGTTCTTTTAGGGTCATCACCCAACCGATAGTAGTAGATACCGCCCTTTTTCGTAGGTTTCACCAATCGAAATGGTGCTTTGTACTTTGCCATGTCCGTTCACCCCTCTTTGTCATAGTTGTTAGGCAGGAATGACGACCTTATACGGTTCAACATGCCCGCCACCTTTAACTATGCTCGTTTTCGCCTCTTTTCTGAATTTTGAGGCGTTTTAGGGCAATTCAGGACGCTTGCAGGAAGTGGTCAACATTTGGTCAACATCGACTCCCCAAAAAGGAAAAGCCCGCTCCATTTCGGAACGGGCTTCTCAGTAAATCCTTGTAAAACAAGGATTTGCAGTGTTGCGGCGAAGAGGACTTGAACCTCCATGCCTCTCGGCACTAGCACCTCAAGCTAGCGTGTCTACCAATTTCACCATCGCCGCAGGTAGATCTGACCGTTTCGGGTCGTTGATTTTATAGCAAAGCCGGGGCGGGCGTGTCAAGTGACCGAGTTGCCCTGCAGCCTGAGGAGGTCAAGACTGCCATTGCAGCCAGAGGCTCAGGGCGGCCAGGCCCAGGGCAAAGGATACAAAGAGGCCGTGGAAGCCCCGGGGGCGGTTGCGCACGGCTGCGGCGATGCGTTTACCTGGATGGGTGCTGGCCAACAGGAAGAGAAGTATGCCCCCAACAAGCACAAGAGCGGTATTCTTCCACGCAGACAGGTTGTAAAGTGCCGCAGGCAGGGGAGCAGATGATTCACCGGAAATCAGAGTCCTTGCAAAGGCCGAGATGGCCGGGGCAACCAAACCGGTGGCTATGCACAGGACTGCCAGGTAGGCCTGGGCTGCAATGACCGGCCAGGTGATGCGATAGCCAGGTCCGGAATCAGGAACCGGTTCCTCAATGACCCCGACTTTTCCATCGGTGGTAGGCTTGGCCGGCCAGAATATGCGGGATAGTTTTATGAAACTGGCCATGGTGCCTATTCCGGCGGCAAACAGGAACAGGTACTCCCAGCGTCCTTTCAGGACATATGACAGGGCTGCCTTGCTGGCATAGCCGTTGAACGGCGGCAGGGCGGTTATCGACATCGCCCCGACGAAAAAGGATAGCAAGGTAAAGGGAAAGCGTTCACCGGCCTGCCGAAGGGCTGAGTTGGCGTTCCGCAGAAGGTACACGTCGCGTATCCCCGCAGCATCACTGGTGGTGCCAACCGACAGGAACAGCAGGCCTTTGAACAGGGCATGATAGAACGCATGAAGGAAGGCTGCGGTGCCAAAGGCTGCTCCCGCCGCGTGGTTCCCGGCGGCAGAGGCAGAGATCCCCGCTCCCCAGGCCGCTACGATGTAGCCAATCTGGCTGATGGAATGGTAGGCCAACAGGCGTTTGCAGTCTTTCTGGGACAGGGCGATCAGGACTGCCACCAAGGCGGTGATGCCACCGGCATAGCCCATTACCTGACCGGTTGCCCCTCCCCCGGGCATGCTCAGCACTATGCGGCTGAGGGCAAAGAGCGGTGTCTTTATCAACACACCGGACAACACGGCTGAAATCGCATGGGGGGCCATGGCATGGGCGTCGGGCAGCCAGCCATACAGGGGCATCACAGCTACACGCAGGGCAACGGCGGCGGCGATACAGGCCAATGACACCGCCGCCACTGTGCCGCCTCCATCAGGCAAGCGAGCCAGTCCAGTACTGATACCCTCATACGAGAGTGAGCCAGTCAGACGATAGTAGCCATACAAACCCAGCAGGAAGAACACCATGGCTGCTGCGCTTACCATGAGGTAAGAAAAGGAAGCCAGATACGCTCCGGGCTTTTCAGATGATACAACCAGTACATAGGAGGCCATTCCCAGTACTTCAAGGCAGACGAAAAGGTTGAACAGATCCATGGTGGCCATGGTCGCCGCCAGAGCCGAGGTCTGTATGAGGAAGATTGCGGTAAAGGCAGGACCCCGGGGCCCCGCCCCGAGTGAGTATAGCCAGGCTGCTCCAGCCACACTGAGGCCCAGAGCATCTACCAGCCAGGCCAGGCCGTCAAAGCGGTAGACTATGCCAAGGGCTGCTGGCCAACTCCCGATGACAGCTCCATAGGCCTCTCCTGCCAGTACTTCGGGCAAGAGCCAGGCCAGGGCCAGCCAGGGAAGGAAGAGTCCCACAAAGGCACCGGCATATTCCAGAGGCTTACCCGCCTGGCCATGGTAAAAGGCTTTTGCGCACAGAGCCAGGGCAGCACCCAGCAGGGGAAGGATGACTGGAAGCAGGGCTATGTCGTTACCGGACATTGGCGATGCGCCTCCGGATTTCGTCTATATCAAAGCTGCCAGTAGCTTTGTACAAGCGGTACGCCATGGCCAGCGCCAGGGCGGTAACACAGACGCCTATCACTATTGCCGTCAACATGAGGGCCTGGGGTATAGGGTCCACGATAGTTGCCACTCCGCTTTCCATGATGGGGGCGCTGTCGCCTGTTGTCGCACCTTCCACCACGAACAGGATCACCACCGAGGCATTCAGTATGGACAGGCCAAAAACCTTCTTTACAAGGTGACGTTTGGACACCAGACCCCAGAGTCCGACGAGGAACAACAGTCCTATGAGTATTCTGGTTGTCATGATCCGGATTCCCCCAGCATGGCCATGCACATCAAGCTGATGCCTGCCCCAACCTTCAGGCCTATCACAGCGTTCAGGGCGATGATGTACGCCACAGGAGAAATCCCGCCCCGGGCCAGAGGGTTGCCAAAATAGCCTGCACCGGTGAAAGACCCTACCAGCGAGGCCAGCACCAGAAGCAGGAAGCCGATTGCCTCCATTCGGGCCAGGTTCACGGGTTCGGTTATCCCTGAGCGCCCTCCTGACCTGCTGCCAAGGGCCAGGAACACTATGCCCGAGGCCACTACGACGCCACCCTGGAAGCCTCCACCTGGCGACAGATGACCGAACAACATCACATACAAACCGAAAATCAGGACAACCGGGCCTAGTTTGCCGGTAACCACATCAATGAGTTCTGTCCGTTGCCCCTTCGGGCGCTCCTGGCGCTGGAATCCGCTGGCACCGGCTATCATGCCTATAGTGCCACTGACAGCCACCAGAAGTACTATGGTCTCCCCGAGGGTATCAAAGGCGCGGTAACCAAGATAGATGGCACTTACAAGGTTGCGTGCACCGGATTCCTGGACGCCGCGAAGT
>JAVEXH010000315.1:0-4328 GCA_034004175.1 Spirochaetia bacterium | reverse complement strand
TAGCAAAGAATATGATGCCTGGTTCGAAAGGAATCAGGATGCGTACGATGCTGAATTGAAGGCGGTCCGCATGGCAATGCCTGCATCCCCGGTCACAGGTATGGAAGTGGGGGTTGGTTCCGGAAAATTTGCCGTTCCGCTGGGTATCGGGCTTGGTGTCGAACCATCTGAAGAAATGGCTCGCAAGGCAGAACGTCAGGGTATCCGGGTTTTCCGGAATGTGGCAGAGGCTCTGCCTTTTGGTCCTGAGGAGTTTGATTTTGTCCTGATGGTTACAACCATCTGTTTTGTGGACAGTGTTCCTGCCTCATTCCGGGAAGCCTTCCGGGTCCTGAAGCCCGGGGGCTGCATCATTGTCGGATTTGTGGACAAAGAGAGCGATCTGGGCAGACAGTACGATGCAAATCGTGAAAAAAGCCTGTTTTACAAAGAGGCCAGCTTCTTTTCAACCCAGGAAACAAGCGCGTATCTTGCTGATGCTGGCTTCGTCGACCTTACGTTCCTGCAAACCTTGATACCCGGGGAACCAACGGATCTGGTTCAGAGCGGGTCTGGCAAGGGAGCTTTTGTAGTTATCAAGGGCATCAAGAGCCACTGATTTCCTGAGCTGTAAAAAGATGATCAGTCGACGGCGTTCAGTTCCGCTTTCATGGTCCGGAAGGTTTCACTGTCTATCTCACCACGGGCAAAGCGCTCGGTCAGGATGGACAGGCCACGCTCCCGGGAATCGGCATACTGCCCGCCGGATTGGCTGTTCCGGTCTGATCGTGAAGACCTGATCACCATGAAGACCGCGAAAACGATTACGCCGATTAGTACTACTCCCATGACGATGCCTCCCCAGGGAAACCCGAACGAGAACAAGCCGGAACCCCAGCTGTTGCCTTGCCACATGCGATACATAAAAACCTCCATTGCTTACTGTTCGTGTCTTGTATGCAGTAATTACCAAGCAAAAAGTGTGCCAAGTTTGATTGTGAACGTTTGACCTTGAATTTGGATTAATCAAGTAAGCAACATCGATTTTTCGATAGTGAAACAGGGGAAATATGGTGTTTCAGGAGAATTCCGGGTAGAACAGCCTGCAAACAGGATTGCAGATGTGAAAAAACTTCCCCTGTGAAAGGGAATAATTTGCCTTGGAATGCAATGCTTCGACAGCAGACAGGCTGTTTCTGAACCGTGATCTTCCCTATGTGTGCGCTAAGCGGGTATTTCTGCTAGAATACCAGCCATGGCTTCTCCCAGTCCCGAGCAACTGCTCAAGTCGGTCTTCGGTTACGACTCCTTCAAGCCCCTCCAGCGTGAAATCATCACCGCGGTGCTGGACAAACGGGATAGTCTGGCCGTGCTTCCTACCGGCGGGGGCAAGTCAATCTGCTACCAGATTCCTGCCTTGATGCTGTCAGGTACCACGCTGGTAGTATCTCCCTTGATTGCCCTGATGCGTGACCAGGTGGCAGCCCTTGTTTCTGCCGGAGTGGATGCGGTATTCCTGAACAGTTCCATGGGCCTGGACGAGCGCAGGGCCGCGGAGGCCAGGGTCCGCTCCGGTGCGGCCAGACTTGTGTATGCGGCCCCTGAATCCCTTGCCGGAGAGCGTCTGCTACCCGTACTGGACGCTTCCCCGCCGGAATTGATCGTGGTGGACGAGGCTCACTGCGTATCAGAGTGGGGCCACGATTTCAGACCGGAGTACCGTGGGCTCGGCGCACTCAGAAGCCGCTATCCCAAGGCTGTCTGGCTGGCCACCACTGCCACTGCCACTGAAAGGGTCAGGATCGATATCGCCACATCCCTGGGGCTCAGGAACCACGAACTGTTCCTTGGTGGTTTTGACAGGCCCAATCTCCGCATTTCAATAGAGCCCAAGGTTGACCAGAAGAACCAGGTCCGCCGCTTTGCCCTGGCCAGGCCTGGCGCTTCTGGCATAGTCTATTGTGGTTCGCGAAAGCGTACCGAAGCTCTGGCCTCCATTCTTGTGGCTGCGGGTATGAAGGCAGCTCCCTATCATGCAGGTCTGGAGCCTGAACTGCGGACCGCGACCCAGGAGTCTTTTGTCAGGGACGATATCCAGGTGATAGTGGCCACTGTGGCCTTTGGCATGGGAATAGACAAACCGGATGTACGCTATGTGCTGCATGTCGATCTGCCGAAAAGCATCGAGGCCTATTACCAGGAGATAGGACGTGCCGGACGCGATGGCCTGCCTGCGGATTGCGTGCTTCTGTACAGTCCTGGTGACCTTGTATCCGCTTCCCGCCTGATGGAGGATCTGGATCCGGAACAACGCCGCCAGGCTCTTGGCCGGCTTGAGCTCATGCGCTCCTATGCGGAAAGTGACCGGTGCAGACGCCACGTGATCCTTGAGCATTTTGCTGAACCCCATGATGAAAACCGCAATTGCGCTGCCTGTGACAACTGCCTGAACGGGCCTGCCCCGAAGCTTGATCTTTCCATTCCAGCCCAGAAGTTCCTTTCCTGCGTCAAACGTACCGGCGAATGCTTTGGTGCTGCCCACGTGATCGATGTGCTGCTGGGAGAAAAAACCGACAAGGTGGTCCGTTTCGGCCATGCTGCCTTGAGCACCTTTGGCATAGGCATGGAACTGCCCCGGGTTGGCTGGAATGCCCTGGCAAGGCAGCTTCTTTCCACCGGCCACCTGAGGCGCGATCCCGAGCACTCGACCCTGTCGCTTGGGCGCCCTGCCTTCGAGCTGTTCAGGGACAAAGGCCCCTACCTGGTACCACAACAACTGGTGGAAGCAGGAGCAAAATCAGGTTCCGGCAGGCGCAGGATGGCTGAGGATGACGGGATGGCCTGGGTTGCCGGGAAACCGGGAAAGGCCGGGAAGTCTTACAACGCCGGAAAGGCTGGCATTGCAGGAAGGGCAAGGCATAATGCCGATGCGCTGCCACTCGTTGGTGACGATATCGGTGCCGGGGCAGCAGAGTTGTTCGCTGCCTTGAGGCGCCTCCGCAAGGAACTTGCTGATCAGGCCGGGGTGCCGCCGTATGTGGTATTCCCTGACCGTACCCTCATCGAGATGGCCCGGAGCAGGCCAGGCAGCGAAGCAGCCTTGTCAGAGGTGTACGGAATAGGACGGACCAAGCTGGCTCGATATGGGACTGCCTTCCTGGAATGTATAAGAAAATTCACTGATTAGGTTGAGGTGCGTAATTTGACGCTTGACAGCGCTGGAATTCCAGCGGATACTATGAAAGAACTTTCATGAATAAAGTTTTGCAATGTGCATGAAAGCAGACAGGATGGGCATGACAAAGAATCCGGTAGCTACCATCTACGATGTCGCGGACAAGGCTGGGGTAAGCATTTCTACCGTGTCCCGCTTCCTCAATACACCTGACAAGGTCAATACCGGGACTGGACAGCGGATACGCTCTGCCATGGATGCCCTGTCATACATCCGCCATGGTAATGCCGGCACACGGCAGAGCAGGCAGACAGCCAGGATCGGGGTACTGGCTCCATTTTTCCCGGCACCGTCTTTTGTTGAGCGTATGCAGGGTATGACTCCGATATTCCATGATGCCAACTGCGAAATGCTGGTTTACAGCATCGATTCACCAGGTCAGTTCGACAATCATGTGCGGACAGGCTACTTCAGCAAGCGTCTTGACGGAATCATCGTGATGGCCATGTTCCTGTCAGAAGAGAATGCCAGGCAGCTACAACGTTCCGGGCTTCAGGTAGTGCTCATAGAACAGCATCATCCTTTGTTCTGCTGCATCGAGTGCGACAATATAAAAGGTGGAGCTTTGGCAGCTGAGTATTTCCTGTCCAAAGGCTACGAAACCTGCGGCTACATAGGCCAGAGGACTCCGCTGCCATATTCCCTGCAGCCCAGCGAACTACGCATACGTGGTTACAGCGATGCTCTGGGTGCCGCTGGCAGGGGTCTTGACCCTGACTTCATCCGACTTGGCGAGGTATCCGTTGATGATGGCTACCGGATGGCCATGGAACTACTTTCACAGAAGAGATGCCCGCGTGCCATATTTGCCATGTCTGACCTCCAGGCCATCGGGGTCATCAAGGCAGCCAGAAGGCTGGACCTGAGGGTGCCCGAAGACATTGCCATACTCGGCTTTGATGATATCGAGGCCGCTGATTATATGGAACTTACAACCATAAGTCAGTCATTGAAGGAGTCGGGACGACTGGCCGCCGAGCTGATCCTGGGACGGATGCAGGAGCCTGACCGTCCCCTCAGGAACATTCAGTTGCGGGTATCGGTCGTCGAACGTGCAAGCGCCTGAGCCGGCGTGGAGGAGGGGATGGTGCATCCGGCCTGGCCTTGGAAATTG
>JAVEXH010000314.1:0-4346 GCA_034004175.1 Spirochaetia bacterium | reverse complement strand
AAATCAGTAAACATGCTGCGCATGGCCGCAAGCACATCCAGGGAGCCCAGCCGGGCCTCCACCTGGGCTGCGTCAAGGTTGATGAAGCTCGAAGTGTCCATAGTCAATCCTCCCCAAGGAATCAGGCTCGTGTGCGAAGCTCCGCCAGGTATTCAGAAGTCTTCTGAAGCCCTTCTTTGATCACCGCCGCATTGTTGGCGTAGCCGATGCGCACCTGGCCTTCCATGTTCATCACGCTGCCGGGGGTAAACATGACTCCCTTGCTTTTCAGCAGGCCGATGCAGAAATCCCGGGAACTCATGTCAAAGGCAAACTTGAGCAATGCGGTAGTGCCGGACTTCGGCTTCACATAGGAAATGGATGGTTCCTTGGCAACCCAGGCATCCAGCATAGCCAGGTTGTCCCGGGTAATTTTGCGGTTCCGCTCCAGGATGGCATCCTTGTTTTCCAAAGCCATGACTGCGAAGAAGTCGTCTATCATGCCCACGCTGATGGTGTTGTAATCCCGGTGTATGGACACCTTCTTGATGAAGGCTTCGGGTCCGGCTATCCAGCCCAGGCGCAGACCGGCCAGTGAGAAGGCCTTGGACATGCTGCCCGTGCTTATGCCCTTGTCGTACAGGTCTGCCATGGACTCCGTGGAGCCCGAGCCTTCCTGGTCTATGCCCCGGTATACCTCGTCACACAGGACATAGGCGCCGCAGCGGCCGGCAATATCGGCCACGCCCTGCAGCATGGCCTTGTCCATCAGGGCACCCGTGGGATTGTTGGGGTTGTTCATGACGATGAGCTTGGCCTTGTCTCCGGCCAGAGCCTTGAGCTCGTCAAGATCCGGCAGATAGCCATTCTCCTCCCGCAGCTTCAGGATGCGTACCTCGGCTCCATACGACTTGGGGATGGAGTAATGCTGCTGGTAGGTCGGCTGTACCGATATGACCCTGTCGCCGGGTTCCACCAGGGTCTCGTGAGCCAGGGCATTGGCCCCGATGGCACCATGGGTCACGGTCACATTGGTGCGGGCAAGGGTGGCGTACAGGCCTGCGATGTTGTCCCGCAGGCGTTCGGAGCCCTCAATGGCGCCGTAGGTAAGCTTCATGGGCAGCAATTCTGCCAGCAGTGTGTCCTTCCGGCCGGCCATGGTCAGAAGCTGGTCAACCGTAAGGGACTCCACACAGGTCTCGGCCAGATTGTAGGTGCAGTTGTTCTCCCACTCGTTCATCCAGATTTCTACGCCGAATTCTTCGATCTTCATGTGTGTACTCCTATACAATCAGCTCCACAGCCTGCTGAAAATTTCCATTCCACGCTTGAGGCTGTTCTCTGCAGTGTACCATATTGTCATGTGGCAGCACATGCATTGTACTTACGAATTAGTCTATAATCTTTATGCAGCTCCAGTACAACTGCAGATCCGCTGTTGCGTAAATAACTTGAATCCCCGAGGAACCATCATGTTCGGAAAAAAGAAGACTTTCGGCCTGGCACTCGGCGGCGGCGCAGCCCGCGGCTTTGCCCACATCGGCGTTCTCAAGGCCCTGGACGAGGCCGGCCTCAAGCCTGCCTTTGTGGCAGGCACCAGCGTAGGCAGCCTCATCGGGGCACTGTACTGCGCCGGCTTGTCCTGGCAGGAGATCTGGCAGGAGGCCGAGGAACTGGATTGGCCCGACCTGGTAAAGGTCACCATGCCTACCATGGGACTTGTGAACCCCGACAAACTGGAAGCATTGGTGGACAACCTGGTGAAAGAAAAAACCATAGAGGAACTGCCGGTCCCTTTCCAGGCCGTAGCCGTGGATCTGGTGTCAGGCAAGGAAGCCATCCTGGCCAGCGGGCCCGTCGGCAGGGCGGTGCGGGCAAGCTGCAGCATACCCGGCATCTTCACACCCCTGGATGACGGTAAACGCCTGCTGTCCGACGGCGGCATTGTGAACAACCTGCCGGCCAGACAGGTACAGCAGATGGGGGCCGATTACGTGGTGTCCGTAGACCTTGCCTACAGCGGCTGGGACCAGCAGAAGAAGCCAGCCAACCTTCTGGAGGTCCTGTTTGCCAGCACTTTCATCTTCATGGGCAACACCGGAACCCAGGGCAGGCATGCCTCGAACCTGCTTGTGGTGCCTGAACTGGCCGGCTTCGGCTTCCACGACATGTCACGCAAGCAGGAGATGCTTGACCTGGGTTACCAGGCCATGCAGCCCCACCTCAAGGCTCTGGTCAAGCGGTTCCGAGGGTAGCCTTCACTTCATCCCAGCCCACAAAATTCAGGACCGATGGCTGGGATCCATCGGCCTGGGCCTGCTGCCAGGTCACGTAGATGCCTTTCTCCGTGGCAAGGGTATCCACATACCGGGATGTTCCCGTGCCGTGGGGAGAGATGAACTCGGGGTACAGCACCGACAGGCGCTCCAGGTGGTCCAGGTCATTGTCCTTCGTGAAGGCAAGGCCGCCGATCTCCTCGCAGGAGTAGCCCCGCGGCCGTTTTACCGCCGCAGGATTCTCGTCGTGCGGGCGGAGGCATTCCGCGCCGTCATAGAACACCAGTTGAACGCTTCCATCCGTACCCGCAAGCGCACCGTCAATCGACAGCACCTCGGTGATGCGTGTGGCGGCCACATCCCAGGTATAACCCCGGCGGAAGAACCCGAATACAGGAGCATCGAAAGCCTGCTGCCCGGCCCGCCTTATGCAGTACGCGGAGTTGGAGGAAGACCAGTTGAAGGGGTGGGTGCAGAAGATCAGCACGGTGCCGCCGTCCGGCAGGGTATGCACCACCGGGTCCTTCACATGCAGGTATTCAGGTTGGTCGCTGGCCAGCAAGGACACCACCGGGGCTTTCAGCAAGCTCTTCACATCCTGTGCAGCCAGCCGGTCGATCGACCAGACACCGGTGCCGGGTTTCTGGTACTGCGCAAGAGCGGCAGGGTAGCTCAGGCTGCGCTTCTCCGTGGATACAAAGAGTTCCAGGCCGCTGGCTGTACGGTTGAGGGCAACGCCCTCTATGGAAACCACCTCATCCTGGCTCCGGGACAGGTCCTGCTTGCTCCAGGCTGCTGTCTTGCTGAAGGTGGCTCCTCCATCACGTGAAGAATATATTGCCAGTTCCAGGCCCCGCTCGCCCTTGCCAAGGCCTGTGGTTGAATCCCCGGCATTGCGGTACCGTCCGCACAGGAGCAGTTCGCCATCGGCGGTTTCTATCATGTTGCCCCCGCCAAACCAGAAACCTGGCTTGTCCTGCCGCGCCTTCACCACTATACGGGCCCGTTTCTGGTCCACCAGCAGATGACCCAGTGCGAGCAGCCGTTTTTTCAGTACCTCGTCCATCATGTTCCTCCAGTACCAAGTTTGAAGAGTTCATCCAGATCCGCTGCCAGTCGCCGGGGCAGCCGCCCGGGCAGGTGCCGGTATGATTCAGGCTCCACGCTTATCCATCCCCTGTACGAAACCTCATCCAGGGCGCGCATCACCTCGGGCCAGTCCACTTCCCCGTCCAGCAGTTGCCGTATCTCGGCATGCAAGGTAGCGCCGCTGAGCCGGTAGCTGGCATCCTTGAAATGCACCTGCACTATATGCTTCCCGAGGGTCCGTATCCAGTCTTCCGGGTACCCGAAACCCATCCACAGCACATTTCCCACATCAAGATACAATCCGATCCGGTCGCTGCCGATCTCCCTGAGCAAAGCCAGCCAGTCCCGCTCGGAACTCGGGAAACGGGCTTCCACGTTCTCCAGGCCGATACGCATACCAAAGCCGGCAGCAATATCGGCGGCAGCCCGGCCATAATCCACAACCCTGTGCCAATGGGTGTCCAGGTCGATGCCCGGCGTGCGTTCACCGGGAACCACCAGCAGCACCGACCCTCCCAGCTCCGCCAAAGCCTCGCAGGCCCGCCGGGTATGATCCAGGGCCCGCGCCCTTTCGCCTGCATCAGGGGAGATTATGGTAGTCCAGGGCACCCGGCCTCCCCGCATGCTCGGTACCGCCAGGCCCAGTCCATCGCAGACAGCACGCAGCCTCCGTGCCTCTACCAGATGGTTTTCCGGTGACGGAAGGCCTCCGGCAACAAAGGTGGGCTCGATGCCGTCAAAACCGGCTTCCGCAATGGCAGGCAGGAAGCCTGTCATATCCTGCTCCCGTACCACCAGCGAGTAGCCCTTGCTGAACCGTCCGTTTTTCATGATGCCTCCGACCCATCCCCGATGCCGGCCGGCAGATCATGCCGGTATCCCAGCTCATCCAGCACCTTCCTGGTCCATCCGATGGAACGCTGCAGCACAGGCCCGCCCCTGGCCTCGCATTCCAGGCTTGCGGCACCGGAGAAACCATGGTCTTTCAGCATGGCCAGGCAG
>JAVEXH010000313.1:0-4348 GCA_034004175.1 Spirochaetia bacterium | reverse complement strand
GCATCCACGGGGGGTTCGATTTTTATGTATCGACCATTTATTCAGACAACCCGTGCCTGAAGTCTGTGATGCAGCCAAATAAAAAAGCAGCCACTCGTTAGAATGACTGCTCCTCGGGCAACCCGGATTTGTTGCGTCGCTGCCGAACGGCAGCGTTTGATACCATTCGTTGCGCTTGCGTGGGCTCTGCCCACGCTACCGGGGACCCCGCGCGACGTATACGTCGCCGCGTCGTAACCGACACGAAGTCCCCCAGACTAGTCGTCAAACATAATAAGGTAGATTTTTTTAGTCGGGCAACCCGGATTTGAACCGGGGACCCCTAGTCCCCCAGACTAGTACGCTAACCAACTGCGCTATTGCCCGACTAAAAAAATCATCAATTATCGTTTTGACGACGCTAACCAACTGCGCTATTGCCCGATGCGAGCCTTGCGGAACGCTCGGAGAATCTAGCATACCAGGGCGGGAGGGTCAAGGGTTGAGGTCAAAGCAGGCTGCGGGATCCAGATCGGGGTGTATGCCTGGCCGGGTCATGCAGAAATCATAGCGCACGGGATCTTCGGGGAGTATGGCCCGGAAGGCGGCGGTGGCTTCCCTGGCTGCGCGCAAGTCTGTCTGGGTGCGGCCAAGCAGGCCAAGACACCGGCAGGCGGCTGCCATGTGGGTGTCCAAGGGTATCACCAGGCCAGCAGGAGGTACTCTGGTCCAGGGACCGGGATCCACCGCATCCCTGCGGACCATCCAGCGGAGATACAGGAACACACGCTTGGCAGCCGATCCGCACTCGGGATCCGGGAAGAGGTTGCTCCTCCAGGCTCCGGGCGACGCGGTGGCCAGCAGGCGCACAAATCGCGACGCAGCGCCTGCATAGTCCGGTTCTCCGGGGTCCATAACCGACAGGAAAGCTCCTTCAAGGGAACCGTATGATTCCCGCACCCTACGGATGCCTCCCAGGAAGAAAGCCAGGTCAGAAGGGCCAAAGAACCGGTACCTGAAACCAGCCAGCAGCTCCACCAGATCACTGTCCGACAAGGATGCAAGCCCGGTGGCCGGATGCGGACCGAGTTCCCCCAGCACGGTGTGGCAGGCACTCATGATGGCTTTTACCGTACCCAGAGCCAAAGCCGAACAGATGATGCCGGCGGTTTCCATATCCGCGGGCTCAGGGTATTCCAGAACTATTGTCAGCGGATCGGGATATATCCAGGAGGGGTGGTTGTAGCGGGAGTACAAGTCGTCCAGGAAGGAAGGCAGGGTAGTTCCATGCCGTTCCGGCTCGGTAAGAGCCGGTTCTGCGGGAGATTGCTTTACGGGGGCTGACATCAGGGCAGGGCCACACCAAGCTGGGTAAGGGTGTTCCTGCGTTCCACGATATCCGGGCGGTCAGGGGCTATGGTCATGGCCTGGCGAAGATAGAAGCGGGCCCGTTGGTAGTCGGTCTTGCGTATGTAGATATCTGCCATGTAGGCCAGTGCGTCTACATTCATACCATTCTCGATGAGAGCCGATCGCAGCAATGCCAGGGCCTGCTCCTCGTCGCTCTGAAGCCGTGATTGGTACCAGTACAGGGTTGAGCGGAAGGCTGGGCTTCCCCTGGATGCAAGAGAGCGGGTGATGAGCTCAAGAGCCTCGGCCTGCTTTCCTGTCTCAACCAGTATGCCGAGCCAGGCCTGGGTGGCGCTCTCGGAGAGAGGCTCCTTGGCCCGCCATGCCTGTACTATCTGTACGGTGGACTCGTTGATGCCGGCCATCCGGTAGGCTTTGTACAGTGTTTCAAAATCAGCGTAGGCGGGGTTTATGGCCAGAATGGCGTCTGCCTTGGCAACAGCCCCTTCGGCATTGCCCGAAGCTATATCCGAGGAGAGCAGTATTTTCAGGGCACGCACGGAAGCCGGATCCTGGGTCAGGGCACGTGCCGCAAGTACCAGGGCTTCTGCCCGGTCCCTGGTATCTCCTGCGTACAGCAGTTCCGCGGCGTACACGCTGATACCGGCATCGTCAGGATAGCGCTCAAGGGCCCGGCGGATGGTAGCCAGGGCGGTACCCCGGTCTTTGGAACCGTCCATGGCATAGCGGGCTCGCAGGATAAGATACAACCGATCCAGCGCATCTATCCTGGAATACGCATCCAGCAAGGGAAGGGCCTGGCGGTACTCACTGTTCTCGATGAGAAGATGGGCGCGCATCAGCATGAAGCTCGAGTTCATGGGATCTTCAAGAAGTACCGCGGTTATCAGGGGCAGGGCTTCTGTCCACTTGCCGGAAGCATACAACGTGTGGGCATAAGCCCTGCGGTAGGCAATGCTGGTGTTGGCCGGAGGACCAATTCGTGAGAGGGTATCCATGGCTTCAGCCACCCGGCCCGCAGAGATGAGCAGGCTGGTCCGTCCGAGGGAAGCAGTATAAACGTCCGGAGCCAGGCTCTCTGCATTGGTATACGCCACCAAGGCTCCGGCCTTGTCCCCGGAGGCTTCCAAAGCCATGCCGCGGGCTGTCTCGCCCAGTGCTGAATCCATTCCGAAACGGGAAAACCGCTCGGCCGCCACCAGGGCAACTCCATAGGAAGCACTCGTCTTTACCCTGAACACGCCTATCACCGGCAGCAGTTCGAAAAGGGGGCCGGAATCAGGCCCAAGGGGTGCCGAACGGCCATTCCTGGCATCTATGAAGGCACGGACCAGGGCATGGTCCGGTGGTGCATCTGCCCTGGGCGGCAGGCTGCCGGCCAATTCGGGATAGGCCAGGCGGGCCAGCTCATAGGCTACCCAGGCGTAGGCCTGGGCATCCACTGGTGGCAGGAGGGTAGAATTGGCAGCCCTCGTCACTGCTTCTTCCAGGGCGGAAGGGCTGCCGAGGGCTATGAGACGCTCGACCTCTGCCTTCTCGGTTACCGCGGGCAGGCGCGTATCCGAGGCACCAAGGCTGGTACCCGGACGCTCGGGCGGTGTCCCGACACAGGCGGCCAGACTCATGAGCAGGCTGGCCGCCAAGGCCAGCCCAAGGGGCAAGCCCCGTTTCCTTCTCATCGTTGATCCTGGCCCCCGCCTTTTGTGGCGGTATTCAAGGCCCGGTTGAAGGACCAGAGCAGGAACAGGATTATTCCAGCGGAGATGAAGAAGGCCGGCCAGGTATAATAAAGAAATGTCCTGAAGCGCATGGCACTGAAACCGAGCGAGAATATGGAAAAGAAACCACCCAGGAGGATGAAGGTGGTGGCAGGGACGATGAACACAGCCTTCAGACCATGGTACCGGGCATACCCGGTGGGGATGCTGCTGATGCCGGCAGCAACTGCCAGCAGGGGCCAGTACTGCCCGAGTGAAAGTCCTGCAAGTCCGGAGAAAAAGGAGGCCAGGGAACCAAGGGCAAGGAAGCAACTCATGAACAGGAACTTCACCCGCGACCCGGTTACCATGGATGCATAGACTCCGATGGACCCCAGGAAAAAGACGGCAAGGGATATGAAATGGCTGCTTTCGGTTACGGCTCCGGTGGTCCAGGCCAACAATCCGGTACCTGCCACGACAAACAGGAGGGCAGAGGTAAAAACGACATGCAACCATCGCCCCTTCAGGGAACCCATGAGTAATCCTCCATACCTATA
This sequence comes from Spirochaetia bacterium, assembly GCA_034004175.1. GTDB lineage: Bacteria > Spirochaetota > Spirochaetia > Treponematales > UBA12059 > MIBM01. The sequence goes on along the minus strand of JAVEXH010000313.1, from coordinate 741 downwards.
GTGTAGCGATAGACCCGAACCTTGCCAACGGGAAAAGCCGTATGATATAGTGCGTTACGCATGTCCGCCATCAAATTGTATGTCACCCTTGCAGTTTTTTCCACGCTTTTCTCCTGTGCTGCACCTGATGATTATTATCTGTCCATATCCGGTACCGGGAAGGAACAACTGGGTGAGTTGTTCAGCCTGTTGTCAAATACCGGTGGCAGCAACGAAGAACGTTTTGCGGTAACCCAGAAGATAGCCTCCACCCTGCTGGCCCGGGAGGATTACGGCCGGCTCATCACCTTCCTTACCGGCGAGGTAGAGGCCATGCCGGACTCTCCCTACAATGCCCGCCACCTGCTCACCGTGGCATGGGCTTATTCCAGGGAAGAGGCAGATTCCATTGCCGCCTTGTATTACGACCGCATACTGAAGAATTACCCCGACCTCATAGTGAATGGCGAGTCGATCCACTATGCCTGCATACGGCGGCTGATTTCCCTGAGTTCCGAGGCGGAGCGCCGCATCGAGCTGCGCCGTGAACTGATAGCCCGTTTCCCGGTTCAGATAGACATGGGTGCCGAACTCTTCCTCCTGGGAACGGACTACGAGGCGGTGGGAGACTGGGATGCAGCCCTGGATTCGTACCGGCGTTTCATGCCCTATTACGCTTCCGAGATTCCTGGCCGGCCCGATGCCCTCCAGCACGCCCGCACCTTCATCGACCTGGCAACCATACCCAAGGACTGGACCTAC
>JAVEXH010000312.1:0-4357 GCA_034004175.1 Spirochaetia bacterium | reverse complement strand
AGTATTTCCATGGTGACGCTCAGACCTTTGAGTCCGGGCTGCCATCCAGGCCGGCCCATCCAGCCTCGACCCGGGACCCGGTGGACCCGGCCTGAGACCCCGCGAGCCCGGCTTTCAGGGAACCGGCTTTGGCAAGTACCTCATCACCAAGAGCTTCACGGTATTTCCGGAGCCGGTCGGCAAGGAGAGGATCATTCATACCCAGCATGCGGGCAGCAAGCAGGCCGGCATTCCTGCCACCATCTATGGCAACGGTTGCAACCGGTACGCCACCAGGCATCTGCACTATCGACAGCAATGAATCCAGGCCATCCATGGTCTTTGTCCTGACTGGTACGCCTATCACCGGCAGATCGGTAAGGGATGCCACCATGCCAGGCAGATGGGCGGCTCCGCCGGCGCCGGCAACTATCACTTTAAGCCCCCGGCCAGCAGCACTGCGTGCATAGTCATAGAGCTTGTCCGGTGTACGGTGGGCGGAAACAATATCCATTTCCCAGGGGACGCCAAGACTGTCCAGTATATCGGCAACAGGGCGCATAGTTGGCAGGTCCGAATCGCTGCCCATGATTATGCCGACAAGCGGCTGGATATTCTTCACCCTGAGTCAAGTATAAGGATGTGCAAGATGGTCGGCAACAGGGCAATCAGCCGACAAGGCCATCGGCCTGTCATTCAATCAGGCTGATGATAGATCAGCGATCAACGGACCGGTCTGTCAGTCGAAGCGGATAGCGCCCTTGATACCCAGGTAGAACACAACGGGCATTGCCGTGTCTGCCAGTTCATCGATGAAAAGACCCATTGCACCTGCGCCGATCCGCAGCGTCTTGCCTAGTTTAAACCAGGCAGACAGATCGGGGATGAACACTGATCCTGTCTGGACACTACTGACCAGGCCAAAGAACATGAAGGCTCCACCGCCCAGCTGTGCTTCGAGTATGGCCGGACCCAGTTCCAGTTCGGCAATGACATTCGGCCAGATGGCGCTGAGCAGTATGAGGGAATACATCCTGGCACCCAGACCGATATCCACTGGACCTGCCCCGAAGGTGTAGTACAGGCCAGCAGAAGGGAAGGGCAAGGTGTAGGGTATGTCTTCACCATCAACAAGCTCGCTGCCTTCCACCACCGCACTGATGTGCAATGGAATGTCTACACCGATGTCCATCCGGACCTGGGCCGGAACAGCCACCAGACACAAAGCTGCAAGCACAACAACCACTACAAACTTTTTCATGGCATCCTCCTGATCGTCCGACAATACACTGCAAGTATACTCCCATAGGACCGGATTAACCAGAGTCACCTATAAAAGGTTATAAAAACCGCTCAGGGCTGCCCGGTGCCTGCCTTGAACTCCCTGAGTACCTCAGCCCGGAAAGTTTCATCCTGGATGATGTCACTGCCGGTCATCACCATGGCCATGATGGTGGTCCGCAGACTCTGAAGGGCAAAATCGGTCAGGGTTTCAGAGGCGAATTCCTTGGTATGCGCCACCACCGGCTTTGTGCTGATCTGGAAGTAGGGATGGATGGTCGGACACTCGTGGCTCACATTGCCGGCATCCAGGGATCCATAGGTCTGTTTCGGTGGCAGGACCGATTTTGCTCCCGCGGCGAGCAGATTACGGGTAAACGCTTTCTGCAAGGCACCGTTGGTAAGCAGATCATCGTAGGATGCCTCGTAGTTGCGTATCTGGACCTTGGCACCCACCGATCTGGCAGCACCCTCGGCACAGTCCTTCATCATGGCCGACAACTCTGCAAGATAGGCCTTGGTACCAGAACGGATGTAGAACCTGGCAACAGCTTTCTCGGGGACAATGTTGGCAGCCAGGCCACCGTCGGTGATGATGCCGTGTATCCTCGCTTCCTGCTTTATGTGACCGCGCATGGCATTTACCGCATTGAACAGGCCTATCACCCCATTCAGGGCATTGATGCCCTGGTCGGGATTGGAACCCGCATGGCTTGCCTTGCCCAGAAAGGTGAACTCAAGAGCCTCGAGGGCCAGGGAACGACCGCTCTCGTAGTTGTCCTCCGCAGGATGGGCTACTATTGCGGCATCCACTCCCTTGAAGGCTCCCTTGTCAGCCATCTCCACCTTGGCACCGCTGGTCTCCTCCGCAGGAGTACCAAAGACCAGGGCAATTCCGCCTATCTCATCCACCACCGACCGCAGGACAATGCCGGCACCAGTGCCCCCGGCACCCAGGATGTTGTGACCGCAGCCGTGCCCCACGCCTGGCAGGGCATCGTACTCCGACAGGTAGGCAATGACCGGGCCAGGCTTGGCACCCTTGTATTCCGCCCTGAACGCGGTAGCCATCCCCAGATAGGGATACTCCACCGTAAAGCCCTTGCTTCGCAGCAACTCGACATGGGCCGCCGAGGACTTGAACTCCTCGTACCCCATCTCGGGATTGTTGTAGATGAACTCGCTCAGCTTCTTCAGTTCGGGCATGACTGCGTCGCAGGCAGCTTTGATTGTATCCATCAGGGCCATCATTCCCATCCTTTCAGACTCGAACGCCGTATGGCAGAACCTATGTTGCGCTTTATGCCGTTGTGCGAATCCAGAGCCAGTTTGCCACCGATGATCACCGAACGTATTCCTTCGGGGGGCAGGGTTGGATGCTCGTAATCGGCGCGATCAATGACTGTGGCAGGGTTGAAAATGGTCAGATCGGCATCGCAGCCATTCTGTATGCGGCCCTTGCGGTCCAGACGCAGGCGCTCGGCCGGCATCAGGGTCATCTTGCGCAGGGCTTCCACCAGTTCCAGGCGGCCTTCCTCACGGACATATTTCCCCAGCACCCGCGGGAAGCTGCCGGCACCCCGGGGATGCCCCTTTCCGTCGTTGTACACGCCATCACTGGCTATCATGACATAGGGCGATCTGAGCGCCTCTATGGACTCTTCCTCATTCATTACAAAGGCAGCCACCAGCATCTGCGGGTGTTCCTTCCTGGCTTTTTCGAAGGTGGCAGCGGTGCAGGCCTGGCCAAGCAGAGGTTCCTGCAGGAACTGTATGGCATCGTAGCCCTTGTGCCAGCGCTCGAAGCAGCCATCATCAAAAACCGCCGACCCTATACGGGTACAGAAAGCGGAATACGGGTAACTGTCGGCCTGCAGGTCTATCCCCTGGTCTATGGCCTTGCCTATGACTTCAAGAGATTCAGTCATGTACCCCATGGCGGTGCAACTTACCAGGTGGGATACCTGCATGGGCTGGCCGCTGAGCCGGGAAATTTCCGCCATCTCACGGATCGAATCGACACCGGCGGCACAGTCGGTGCGGTAGTGTGCAGACAGGAGTACCTGTAGATCCTTCAGTTGCCCAAGCACACCCACAGCCTCGTCCAAGGCTACCCCGGGGCAGTACTCGAGCCCATAGGATATACCGATGGCTCCGGCCTCGACCAGGGACCGGGCTGCGGCGGCCATGGTTTTGACCTGGGCTGCAGTGGCAGCCACATAGGGGGAAGAAACGCCAGCCTGGTCGCGGAGGTAATTGTGCCCGCCGAACATCAGGTAGTTTATGGGGCAGCCGTTCTTGTCTATGAAGGCGAAGAAATCCTGCAGAGCCTGACGATTGGCTCCGCAATTGCCCCCGGCTGCAGTGGTCACACCCATGGCCAGCATGTAATTGGCTATATCGTACGGATCCTGCCTCTCGGGCATGAGGACTTCCTCATGCATGTGTATGTCTATGAAGCCAGGCGATACAACCATGCCCTCGGCGTCTATGGTTACCGTGGCTTCACCACCAACCCGGCCGACATCTACAATGGTACCACCGGATATACCTATGTCGGCTTCCACCAGGGAACCGGAAAGGAAATCGGGAATCTGGCCGTTGACTATCTTGAGATCGAGCATGTCCGCCTCCATTCAGCTGAACACCAATGAAACAGGCGGGGCAGAAGCCCCGCCCGCCCCGACCGGCTTGCGCCGACCGGTCATCATGCTTCCATATCCGTTGCCGGGATCAAGCCGGACCGTAATTCATCAGGTTGGCTATGATCATGAAGATGGCACCGGTGCCGATCCAGATGAGCATCAGGCGCCACAGGAATTTGAACCATCTCTCGTAAGGAATGTTGGCAATGGACAGAACGCCCATCAAGGCCGCAGAAGTCGGGATGATGGAGTTGCTGAAACCGTCACCAAGCTGGAAGGCAAGCACCGCAACCTGGCGGTTGATCCCGATGACATCTGCAAGAGGTGTCATGATGGGCATGGTGGCCGCAGCCTGGCCGGAGCCGGAGGGAATGAAGAAGTTGATCACGTTCTGGACCACGTACATTCCGAGAACCGAGATGGACTTGGGCAGGCTCTGAATCATCACAGCC
>JAVEXH010000311.1:0-4371 GCA_034004175.1 Spirochaetia bacterium | reverse complement strand
CCGGACTGCCATGCTCTGGAGAACCTGGTGAGAGCCTTTGACGCCTGAGCCCGCATTTCCGCCGGGGCAGCCCGCTTCGGCTTTTATGCTAGTGATGCGCCCGGGACAGGCCTACTGCTGCGCCCGGGACAGGGTGGCTGCTTTCCTTGCCAGGTCGATGAATTCAGCCCGGTAGCCTTCCTCGTCCCTTCCCCTGGCGCTGGTGGCAAGCTTGATGACCGAGTCCCAGTTGGCAGTGCCTGAGAACTTCGATTCCCGGAGCAGCATGCCGAACCCAGCCACCGAGGCGGCGAACCTCAGATTGCCGCTGGCCTGGCCGAATTGGACGCTGTCTGTGCCCACCGTTCGTTCGATCGGGATGGATGCATCGGACGTGATCGGCTTGTACCGGAACTTTACAGTGAGCAGTTCTCCGGAATCGGCTGCGCCGCTCAGGCTGCTGTCCTGGTACTTGAGATCGTCAGCGCTGCGCACCTCGGAGCTGGAATCGGCCAGCAGGATTTCGTACAGGGCGGTAACCGAGTGGCCGGGGCCCAGCTCACCGGCATCCTTGGTGTCATCCTTGAAATCTTCAGCCGCCATGAGCCGGTTCTCGTAGCCAATCAAGCGGTAGGCCTTTACCACGGCGGGATTGAACTCAAGCTGTATCTTCACATCCTTGGCGATGGTGAACATGTTGGCGCGCATTTCCTTGACGAACACCTTTTCGGCTTCCTTCCTGCTGTCGATGTAGAAATAATTGCCGTTGCCCGCCTTGCTGATCTCCTCCATCCTGCCGTCCTTGTAGTTGCCCATGCCGAAGCCGCAGATGGTCAGGTAGATGTCTTCCTTGCGTTTTTCGGTGATCAGGTCGACCAGGCTGCCGGTGGATGAGGTGCCGACATTGAAATCCCCGTCGGTACAGAGTATCACCCGGTTGTTCCCACCGGGAATGTAGTTTTCCCTGGCGGTCTTGTAGGCCAGCTCGATGCCGGCTCCTCCAGCCGTGGAACCGCCGGAAGAAAGATCGTCCATGGCTCTGAGAATGGTTCTGCTGCTGGATGCAGGAGTCGATTCAAGGACGATCCCCGCAGAGCCCGCATAAGCCACGATGGCAATCTTGTCCTTTGCCGAGAGGTTCTTCACCAGCAGGCCAAGGGCTTCCTTGAGGAGGGGCAGCTTGTTCGCATCGCCCATGGACCCCGACGTGTCGATGAGGAAGACCAGGTTGCAGGGCTGCAGGTTCTGGTAATCCAGCCTCTTGCCCTGTATCCCAATCATGAACAACCTGGATTCAGGGTTCCAGGGGGTTTCGGTAAGCTCGGTGGTGATGGAAAACGGATGCTCACCCGTTGGCTCGGGGTAGTCGTAGGAGAAGTAATTGATCAGTTCCTCGATACGCACCGCATCGGGTGGGGGCAGGATGCCTCCGTCCAGGTAACTGCGGACATTGGCATAGGATGCCTTGTCCACATCGATGGAAAAGGTGGACAGCGGGTTCTGCCTGGCATCCTTGAACTCGTTCTCGGTGATCTTGTTGTATTCATCCGTATTGAATCCGGCATCCGGTGCCACCTGGACAGGAGCCGGCTGCGCTTCCAACGGGTCGGCCAGTTCGAACATGGCTTTGGTCATATCAGCAGGGGATGCCACGGCTCCTGTCCCGGACTCCACCGCTGGAGCATCGCCGGGAAGCACCCCGCCGGGTGAATCCTCTTGTGGATACGATATCCTGCTGGCACAGGCGGCCAGGCTGGTCACCGCCAGAATGATCACGAACAACTGGAAAATCTTGTTCTTCATGATGGACTCCTTCTTATGGCTTCTTCAGATGAATGCCAGTAGACTGGTGGAATGGTTGCAGCGTCCTCGTGCAACTATATCATGATATTCCGGATAATCATGGTTGGCATGCTTTCTGCTTTATTATCTGCATGGTATGTATGAAAAGAACCATCCAGATGGTTCATCAAGGGCAGGCAGGTATCAGTTGACATATATGGTGATCGTATCCGTAGTTACGTCCCTGTCATCCCTTCTCTGGATGCGCTGGCTTATGGGAAAGGATGCCTATGCCCTGCAGAAAGGCAACAGGCACGTACTGCTGGTGTTCTTCCTTGGCGGATTGGCTTCGGGCCCTTTGTGCCTGGTGTTCTACGGACTGAACTTCTTCGAGATTTTCTGTGATGTCCATGTGATAATCTACTATCTTTATGATTTTCTGGTGGTTGGCATCTCGGAAGAGGGGGCAAAACTGCTGGTGTTCATGGTGCTTGCCAGAGCGCTTGGCTCGGTGAAGGATCCCATGGATGCCGCGGTCCAGGGAGCCGCAGTGGGCATAGGCTTTGCCATAATCGAGAATATGATCTACGCCTTGAACAGGAACCTGGAAGTCCTGCTCGTCAGGTCCGTCATCACCGTACCAGGGCATATGGCCTACACCGCCCTGGCTGCCTTCGGTAGTGGCGCCGCCTCCTGGTGGCCCAAGGACAGCGATGAACGAACCTGGCTGCCCGTCGGTTGCTTTGCCGGCGCTGTGGTGCTGCATGGCAGCTACAACACCATGCTGGATCATCATCTGGCTGGCCTGGCCCTGTTGCTTGATCTTGCCGTATTCCTGGGCATACTGGCGCTGATGGAGAAGACCAGGCAGGCATCGCCGTACCGCAATTTCAGGAAGCAGGATTGGCAGACGGCAGTGGGAAGCCTGAGCGCAGGCATACGAAACCAGCCGGCAAACCCCGGTTTCTACCTGCGCCGGGGCTATTACTGGCTGTGTGGAAGACAACATCGGAAGGCGGCATCGGATTTCGCAAAAGCCTCGGCCCTGTCCGGGGGCGATCCCTTCTACCGGGCATGGGAGGCCGCGGCCGAACTTCTGGACAACGGCCCCGTCCTGGCGGAAGACGTCCTTGAAGACATGCTCCACCGGCTTACCCCGAAACGCAGGCGGTTCTTCAGGCAGGCCGCAGGGCAGGCCCTGCATGGAAGCGACTGGCGGCGCATTACCATCATAGCTGACAGAGTGATACTGGCCACCGAAGGCGAGTTCTGGCTAGTGGCGCGCAGCCGCGAGCGGGGCAGGCTGGCTGCCCGGGCACGTATACATCGTTCCCTGGTTACGTAACAAATGTTACCAAGGTAACAAAACATACGTACCCGGACGGTTTCGGGATACGCCAGATGCAGAGGGTAGGAAGCGCCAGTTGCAGATTGCGCACGTTGCCGGGAATACCCAGCAATTACTCCTTGGTTTCCCTGATGTCCACCACCTCCATACCGGCTTTGGCAAAGGCAGCGGCTACGGCTTTTTTGGTCAGATCCTGTACCTTCAGGGTCACATTCCAGAAGTCTCCCGGCACGCCAAGTGCCTCAACCACACCAAGACCCACGATGTCGCCTCCGGCGGCAGAGATGATACCGGTAACCTTGGCAAAGGTGCCCTTTGCTCCGGGAGTCCTGACCGTCACGCGCACACCGGACCTGCGGCCGCCGAACAGCTGGAGCAAAGCCCTGAACAGGTCTGTTTCGGTAACGATGCCAACCAGCTTGTCGCCCTTCATGACAGGAAGGCCGCCGATCTTGTTGTCAGCCATGATGCGCGCGGCATCTTCCACTGGAAGATCCTCGGCTATGGTGATCACTTTTTTGGACATGACGTGGGAAACGAAAATCTTGGAGAGCAGGGCGTTTATCTCGAATATGCTCAGCGAGGTTGCCGGGGACGGTGAAGCGTACAGCAGATCCTTGTCCGAGACGATTCCAGTCATTTTGCCGGATTTGTCCAGCACCGGCAGCCTGCGGACATTCTTCTGCCGCATGAGGGCCAGAGCATCCGGCGCGGTTGTGTCTGCCGTTGTGGTCAGAACATTTTTGGTCATGATTTCCTGTACTAACATTGAAGCCTCCTTTTGGCTTTTCCTTGTACTGTGTACCCGCTATTCTCCATGTTGATAATGCGGATATCTGCTGATTACCCGGAAACAGTATAAGTCATCGGACTGAAACATGGTATAATCGAACAAGGGAATATGGAGGTAGGCCATGGCACGAACAGCGGGAACCAGCGCTTTGAAACATGACGGTAGTCATACATTGGACGACTGGCGGTCCTGGCCTACGGATGAACGTTGGGAACTGATCAATGGGATTGCCTATGCCATGAGCCCAGCCCCACAGGTTTCTCATCAGGAAAAAGCCTACGATCTTGGCAGGCAACTTGGTAATTTTCTCGAAGGCAAACCCTGCAAACCCTACATGGCACCATTGGATGTATTTTTTGAGGAAACCAGCGATGAAGACAGCGGAATGGTTGTGGAGCCAGATGTGATGGTTGTTTGTGACCCCGACAAGGTGGCTGATGATGGCATCCATGGAGCCCCCGATTTCATT
>JAVEXH010000310.1:0-4376 GCA_034004175.1 Spirochaetia bacterium | reverse complement strand
GACGCAAATACCAATAGGTCAGGTTGGCTGGTCACTGCAACCGCTTTGAGGCCCGGTTGGGATGCCGGTGATGGTATGCGCTGCCAGTTCTTGCCACCGTCCTGGCTCAGGAAGACATGATCCTTGGTGCAGGCCACCAGGTTGTTGTCATTGTAGGGGTCAACCTCCAGATCCTTTACTTCCTGTATTTCGTTGGCAAAGCCTTTGACCCCATTGTCATAGGTCTTGATCACTTTGATGGGAATGCCTTTGTTGCGTTCCTCGAAGCTGGCAAGATCCTGGCTGAAGAGTATTCCCCGACTTGAGAGCAGATACCAGCCACTTCCGGTCTTGATGATCTTCCGGACATCAGTACCACCAAGAAGAAGTACCGGCCGGCCGGCCTGGTCAATGCGGTACAGCCCATCGGAGGCCCCGATCAGAGTCTGGGCCCATACAGGGAACAGGGAAGCCAGGGTTACGAAAGCTGCTATAAGTATGGTTTTTCTCGCGGTGGCAGGCATTGGGCAGTCTCCGGACGGGGCTTGTTGCTCTGGTTACGGCATCCACCAGGTGGACACAGCTCATGCCTGCCCATTTTATCCGGATTCATCTGGATTGAACAGGGCGTAATCAGGAAGGTTCGCCGGACAGATGGTAATCATCAACCAGGCGCACAACCTCGCGGATGAAGAGCTCGCGCCTTCTGGCAGCAACTTCGGGCGGTTCCGGCGTAGGTGGATTGGTCTGCTCCCGGTCATCAAAAAGGAGGTAGTAAGGTGGTACCGAAAGAGCCTTGGACAGTCTCAGATATATCCCCGGTGCGGGGTACTTGCGGCCAGTCTCGATCTCTGCAACATAGTTCTTGCTGATTCCGGCCGCCTCGGCCAGCTTGTCCTGGGTCATATTCCGTGACACCCTGAGCAGTTTGAGGTTTCTGGACATCAGCGCATATAACTCATTCATTTCCGTTTCCGCCGGAAAGATGTTAAATGGCGCTACTGTTCTTGACAATTCGCTGTCAGACAATAAAATATGGCTGATAGTATGATTTATCCACAAAACACCACCAGTCAGCCTGCTGTCCACACCACACTCGTATTCAAGGTCGGTGGTCTGCTTGGCACCCACGAACGTGATGAGGCCCTCCATGCACTGGGGGTTCCGGCTACCGCAGCCGGTACGGAACCAGGCCCCTGGCTGGCTTGCGGAGTGGACAGCGATGGCACCGTCAGGCTATGGCCTGACGTTCACTCATCCTGAGACCACAAACGGCTGGCCAGCACTGCACCTATCCTGAGGGCTGCCTGCCCCTGGCTCTCACCGGGCAGAATTTGATTCTTCATGTCCGTGGCAAAGGCTCCCATGGAAAAATGTTTCAGGGCATACAGGCGGTTCCTGTCGGATGCCGGGACACCGGCATAGGCCAGCTTCAGCGCTGCACTCCAAGGCGCAAAGATTCCACGGGGTCCCAGTTCGGAAATACCCATCACCCACACGGGAACTTCAAGGGCTTTCTGCATCTCTGCCAGCAAACCGGCCATGAAACGCTGGCTGTTTTCCAGTACGGGGCGGATTTCGGGATAGATCGCGGCCAGGCGCCTGAGTTGCGCTGTCTTTGGCGTGTGGATGGGAGTCTTGTTGATGATGACCACTTCCCTGCGGAAATCCACACCAAGCTCCCTGGCAAAGAAGCGCTCGGCGGTTATTCCCGAGCGCCCGACCAGGTAGCGGTTGGATTCCGCCAGTTGCTCGTTCTTGCCGGGATTGTCGGCCACCACCAGCCAGCGTATGTGCGCATCCGGGCCTACATCGTCCAGTGCCTTGTTGTAGACCACAGGAGTCTCCACCGGATAGCCGGTTTCTCCGGTTTCAGCGGCAAGGCTACGCTGGGCTTCACCCAGACCTGGCAGGCTGCGGCTCCATACCTCGACCTGATCCCTGAAGGATGCCCGCAATTCCGCAAACCGCTTGAACGAGTTGTCATCCACCGTAACCTCCAGATTCAGTAGGCCACCACAATAGTGTCCGGACCAGTAGGCTGTGTCCGGCAGAACCATCCTACACAAACCAGAAGTTTTAACAAACAGCTTGTGCATCAAACAGCCTGAACAACAAACAGCCTTGTCGGCTTGGGCTCATGCGGGTTACCATAGGGCATGAAAAGGAATCGAGCCATCCTGAACCCCGGACTTGTCATCGCAAGCCTCATCCTGGCAGGCACCTTGACTCTGGTTCTTGCCTGCAGTCCCGTTCACAAGGAGCCTGGAACCACAGCCGTTGCAGGCCAGGACACAGCGGCGGGGGGGAGCGGGTCCATGTCACCTGAAAAACCGCAGGATCCACGTGAAACGGCTTTCATGGCTGCCGTTGGGGTCTTGCCACCCGAACAGGCTCTGGCTACCTCGGCGGCCTTCGCTGCCGACAAGGAGCGGTTCTTCACCTTGCTGGCAGAGGCAGAGACTGAATCGGCAAAGGCCGGTGACCTCCTGCAACTGGTGGACAAGATCCACGGTCTGGCGGCTGATTACGAGCCAGCCGACCTGGTCTCCCTCAACGACTACAAGCTACGGGTTTCACGCAACGACCTCCGTCTTCGCAAGGCCATCATGGATTCCGTGCTGGCAATGGACCAGGCCGCCCGGGCGGATGGTGTCAACCTGGTCTTCTCGTCGGCATATCGATCCTACAGCTACCAGGACGGCCTCTTTGCCCGTTATGCCGGCCAGTACGGCGAAGCCCAGGCAGACAGGTTCTCTGCCCGCCCCGGACACTCCCAGCACCAGCTTGGCACAGCCATAGACTTCGGCAGCATAGACGACAGCTTTGCCGAAACCGAGGCCGGAAAATGGATGGCCGGCAATGCTTGGCGCTTCGGTTTCTCCCTTTCATATCCCCGGGACATGGAGGAACTTACCGGCTATATCTGGGAAAGCTGGCACTTCCGCTACATAACCGTACCCGGAGCGCGCATCGAAGCCGACTTCTTCGGCGGCATACAGCAGTACTTCCTGGAGTTCCTCGCCGAGTACCGGCGCAGCTTTACAGCCACTCCGGCTTCGTGATGGAAAAAGCCTGCGCGTCCTGACAGACATCATTCACGGTCATGCGCGGGCAGTTGCGCCGCCCGCTCAGCGCTTGGTTGCCGGCGAATCCTTCTGACGCATGGATTCCTTCATGAAGCCCGAGCTCAGATGCTCCACCAGTTTTGCAAACTGCTTCTGGCCATTCAGGCCAAAATCCGCCAATACGGTTGAATCTATTTGCTCGAAGGCAATACCAGCGTCTTCGTAGGAGCAGATTGCGTTGGCCAGATACACAGTAAAAGCCACATCCTTATGGTCAGTTGTCATAAGGCTTGGTTCATGGTGGAAGCGTATGGCAGCGATGAGGGAATCAGGGAAATTCCATTTCTCCGCAACCCTGGCACCTATCTCGGCATGGTTCATGCCCCCTGCCAGATCCTCGAACACCCGCTGGTCTATGCCCTTGGCAACACAGAAAGACCGTACGTGGTCCAGCAGTTCCGGATGCAGGGCAGAGAAGATGATCTTGCCCATGTCGTGCAGCATGCCACCTACATAGGCATCGTCCTGCAAGGCCCGGTTGCCTGCCTTGAAGTTCTTGGCCAGATTGTAGGCGTAATACGCACAGCGGTGGCTGTGTTCCCAGAGCGACCGCTGTTCCATGCCCTTTTCCTCGGCCAGTATCTTCTGGGAACCATAGGAGAACAGCAGGTTCTTTATTCCACGCAGGCCAACGAGTTTCACCGCATCCACGATGTTGTCCACCCTCCGGGGCAACATGAACTGGGCTGAGTTCACCAGTTTCAGGAGGTCGGCGGTCATGGCGGGGTCGGTGGAGATGTGCTTTGCAATGTCTATCATCTCGCTCTTGGGGTCTGCCATCAACCGGTGTATGGCCATGATATTCTCGGGGAACTGGGGCAAGCTGGTTATACGGCGCACGAGTTCATCGGTGAGTGCAGACAGGCTCTCGATCTTGGTTGCCTCCACCGGTACGGTTATGCGGGCAACCGTTTCTCCGTTGTCCACATGGATACCGAAACAATCCTCATCAAGTCCCATCTTCTTGAGCATGAGAACCATGATGACAAGACCCAGACCGGCACCCTCGGAGGCATCCAGAACCTGGGCCATGGCTTCCTCAAGGGAACTGTATTTCCTGGAGTGGGCCAGCTTGTCCTGTACCCGGAGATACTCGGTCCTGGTCAAGGGAGCGTTATTACGTACTTCCAGCACCACCGTGGAACCCCGGGCCTGGAAGATTATCTTGATATACAGCCTGGCGTCCTTCTGCTTCTGCAGATAGAAGGGCAGGTTCTCCATCGTATCGCTATTGAAGGTGCGCATACCCTCCGCATAGTCAGTCTGGCT
>JAVEXH010000309.1:0-4377 GCA_034004175.1 Spirochaetia bacterium | reverse complement strand
GCAGACCCAGGAAATGGGCCACCGCCGGCTTCCCGCTCCTGAAGGGCATCCACCACCTTGGCCGCCACTTCAGGAGCCGGCGGCATTGAAACCACCAGGATGACCGAGGTAGCGGGATCAGCGGCCAGAGCCTCAATCGCCAGCAAAGTAGTCATGCCACCTACTGCGGGGTTCTTCAGATCCCGGCCGCCTGTGCCTATGCCCTGGCTTACACCGGAACCATAGCGGTCCAGCAGGCAGGTAACCTCCTGCAGGCCCGTACCGGAAGCCGCCACCACGCCAACCGGACCGCGGCGAACCACATTGGCAAAACAGAGAGGTTTGCCGTTGACAATGGCAGTTCCGCAATCCGGGCCCATCATCAGCAACCCCTTGGACACTGCCAGGCGCTTGAGGGCTATCTCGTCGTCAAGAGAGACATTGTCCGAGAACATCATCACGTGCAACCCCGCCTCCAGAGCCTTGCGGGCCTCCCTGGTGGCATAGGTACCGGGTACTGAAATCAGGGCAATGTTGGCGTCCGGGTCTATGCTTACAGCGGCGGCCATGGAACCGGCGTGCGGAATGCCCGCTCCATCGGAACCGCCCTGCTTCTTGCGGGTAAGAGCCTCGAAGGCTTCGGTTGCAGCCCTCTCAAGGGCTGCTTCATCAGCGGCATCGATCGCCACGATCAGATCGTTCGGGGTAAGACCTTCCATTTCATGGCCGGAGAAGCCCATGTCACCAAGAAGATCCAGGTTCATTGTTGTCGCCATGGCGACGACGGCATCCGTAACGCCCGGCAAAGCCTTGACACCCCTTGAAGCGAGCATCAGGAAGACCGAGTCGTAATATGCATCCTTGCGTACGGTAATTCGTTTCATAACACCACCTGAGCCATTGATTATAGCACTACATTTCCAGTCGGGAAAGCCTTGGCGTTCAGAAGGCAACGCATACTCAATGCCAATCCGATGGATCGACAACAGCATTGTCAGCAACACAGGATTCAAAGTCTTCTGCTTCTTCCCTGGCTGCATTCACTCCAGATCAGTCTCAAGCCCGTACACAAAGCCGGCAAGGGCATCCTCACCGGAAGTAGCTCCATGGGCCAGACAATTCGACACAGCACCATTGAGGTCAGCAAACCCCTGCATCTGCCCGGCCGCAGCCTCGGCCAGGCCAACCAAGTACTCCGGTGGCGCGCCAGCCAAGGCCCCACGCAGCAGGGCACGGCCCGCCGCTGTGGTCTGCCCCAAGCGGTCGCGGATCCTTTGCCTCAGCATCGCAGCCGCCTTCCCCGGCCCTCCTGCGCGCAGGTCCAGGGCGACCAGGCACCCCGCCAGCCAATCGTCCCCCGCCGGCGTAGTGCCTGGACCGAACCCGACGGCCACCGCCGGGAAGTCCGGATGAGCCTCCTGCCGCCTGAACCCCTGGGCAAAAGCCCCGGTCCCGTGCAAGCCCTCGGCCCGGCGGCCTGCCGCGTAGGCCCCGGCCAGTGTTGCGCGAATTTCTGCGACCAGAGTGTCGGCGGCCAGAAAGCCGCCAGCCGGGCTCCAGCCAGCCGCTGCCTCAGCCAGTCTGCTCCGGGGGTCCCATACAACAGTATTCTGGTTGAAATCCAGAACCGGGCCATCCACTGGAGCTTCATTCGCAGCCTGCACCGGTGCAGGTGCCAGTAACAACTGTCTCCCATCCCAAGCGGCCTCCGGGAAGACTTCGGAGCTCTTCCGCCCGGAGGCTTCGAGCACTTTTGCCGCCCTGGCGGCAAAGCTGCTGAAACCCTCTGCCGGCATCATCGACCTTGACTCCATAGAGGAGGGCCTGCCCACCACAGATACCATAGCGCCATCAGGATGCAGTATGGATATGGCCTTGGCAGAAACGGCCACAAGCCGGCCAGACCAGGGAGCAGGTGGAACGAGCAACCCGATCAAAGACGTTGCAGACTCGATAGGTGACCTCCGGCAGGGAACCAGCCTTTGCATTCCGCCACCACGGAAAGCAGCCGCCCCGAAAAAATCGGCCGCCCCCAGGTGGAGGCGGCCATCAACCACGAATGGTCGCTCTGGATCAACTCGTCAAGCTACCAAGGCAGCTTGGCAAAACCGGAAAATCAGCCCTCGGACTTGGTGGCATCCTTGGGGCGCAGGATCAGGTTGAGGATGATGCCGAAGATGGCTGCCAGGCCAAGGCCGGACAGATTGATGTTGCCGAACTTGAAGGCAGCGCCGCCGAGACCGAGGACCAGCATGGTGGCGGTGATGATCAGGAGCTTGGCATTGGACAGGTTGACCTTGGCATCCACCATGTTCTTGATGCCGATGGACGAGATCATACCGAACAGCAGGATGGAAATACCACCGATGACCGGGGCCGGGATGGTGCCGATGAGAGCGGTGAACTTCGGGATCATGGCCAGCACGATCGCGAAGACTGCAGCTATGCGCATGACAACAGGATTCTTCACACCGGTCAGAGCCACAGCTCCGGTGTTTTCAGAGTATGTGGTGTTGGCCGGACCGCCGATGAGGGCGGAAACGGAAGTGGCAATACCATCACCGATCAGGGTGCGATGCACGCCAGGATCCTTGATGAAATCCTTGCCCACCACATTGCCGATGGCCAGAACGTCACCGAAGTGCTCTACCATGGTCACAATGGCTATTGGTACCATGATGGTAATGGCTTCCACCGAGAATTTGGGGAACGTGAACTTCGGGAATCCGATCCAGGAAGCGTTGGTGACGCTGGAAAAATCCACAATACCGATGATGATGGCCAGCAGGTAGCCAGCAATAAGGGCAAAGAGAACCGGAAGGTTGGACAGGAATTTCCAACCAAACTTGGGGAAACCTATTTTAACAAAGATGCCTACGGCGAAGGTGAACAAAGCCACTGCCCAGCAGCCATTGACACCGATCAGATCCACAACACCGGGAGAATTGGTTCCGTTGGCACTGGACACGGCGACCGGGGCAAGTATGAGGCCGATCAGGATGATCATGGGACCAGTGACATGAGGCGGCAGGATCTTGTGCAGGTTGTCATAGGAGACGAACTTGAAGATGACAGCGACAACCACGTACAGGAGACCGGCCACGACAATGCCGCCAAGTGCATACGGCAGGCCCTGGCTGGCAGCTACGGCAGCAATGCCCGGAATGAAGGCGAAGGAGCTTCCCAGGAACACAGGCACCTTGAAGCCGGTGACAATATGGAAGATCCAGGTGCCGATACCGGCAGCGAACAGCGTCACGCCGACATCAAGCCCGGTGATGATCGGTACGAGTACCGTCGCCCCGAACATTACGAACGTGTGCTGGAGGCCCATCACCACATTCTTGCCGGTGAGGTCTTTTTCTTTCTCCACGCCAATCTCCTTTCGAACGCAGGCAGATTCTTGCTGCCTGCGAAACAGTGCACGCGCAGTAGACACCCATCCGGCCAACGGCCGATCGCAGGGCGCTCCGCCTCAGGCAGCCTTTTTTTTACAAATCGGCTGCCGTTCTATTCAAACAACGCCGCGGAATACCGCGGCGCCGCCTTCACTGATCATGTCCGCGCAGTTCAGGCGCGGATCTGCAGGATCCTATGGGAGACTTGGTTATCCAGTTGTCTATCGGTTCCTTCTTGCCCAAGGCACGCCACACGTCCTCGAAGCGCATGGGCATGTGGGTAAGCTCTGCACCCGTGGCCTTCTGTATGGCGTTGCCAAGGGCTGGCGCCACACTGATCATGGAATGTTCCCCTACGCCCCGAGCTCCGTACGGCCCGTCTATCTGGGGAGTCTCCACGACAGCACACTCTATTTCAAGGGGCATGTCCTTGGCGGTGGGTATCTTGTTGTCTGTAAAGGACGGGTTGAGGAGCCGGCCTTGCTGGTCGTAGATGTAACCCTCGCAGATGGCAGTGCCCAGACCCTGGAGCATGCCGCCGATGGCCTGGCCCCGGACAATCTCCGGATTGACGGCACGTCCCACGTCATAGATGCTTGAGATCTTGAGCACCCGATACTCACCGGTATCCTCGTTCACCTCCACGATCATGCCGTGGGCACCGAAGGTCCAATCCAGGGCAGGGGTGCCCTGGCCGGTTTCCTTGTCCAGGTTGGACAGGCCCTGGGCTATGTAGCGGCCGACACCGATGAGCGGGCCGCCAACGCCGTTGCCATTGGGCATGGCATATCCTATGGCCATGGACGCAAAGGTCACGAATTTGCTCGGATGATGGCGGAGGAAGACCTTTTCGCCATCGTGGCCAAGATCGCGTACATTGGCCAGCATGGCGGTGGCCGCTACCTCGTAGGCATTCTTCAGCAGGTCTTCGGCAGCCAGTATAGCCGCGTTGCCTGACAGGATAAGACCCTTGGATGCCACGGTCTGCCAATCGTAGGGG
>JAVEXH010000006.1:0-21189 GCA_034004175.1 Spirochaetia bacterium | reverse complement strand
GGGGGTGGTGCCTGTTCCACAACTGGCCACTTCGCGTCTTTTCGTGTACGTCGATGGGGTATCGTCAACTGGGCTTCCCGGTGGGCTACAGAACTTCATTGCTGTCCTGGCCGGGCATCGCCAGTCAGATTATCTGGCCATCTTCCTTGCTTTGCTGGTGGCTCTTGTGCTTGGAACTACCCCCTTTGGCCTGAGATTGCGCGCAACCGGGGCCAATCCCGATGCCCTTCGCCTTGCTGGCCTTGATCCCGCCAGGATTCGGGGCAGGGCCTTTGCCCTCTCTGGTCTTGCCTGCGGAGTTTCAGGGGCAGTGCTTGCCGCCGGGATTGGCGCCTGGGTACCCAATCTCAGCGCAGGCAGGGGTTGGATAGCTCTGGTGGCAATCTATCTCGGGGGGCGCCGTCTGGGCGGCACTATTGTGGCAACCGCCATATTCGCCCTGCTTATGGCCGCCGCCGGTGCGGGGCAGGCCATACCTGGTGCCCAGGCCGATCTGCTCATGGCTCTGCCCTATCTGCTCACCGCCTGCGTGGTGGTCATAGGATCACGGGCCGGAAAACGGTCTTGACCGAAAATACCCTCCGGTGTATATTCCTACTATCCCGATAGGAATACTGGAGTATACGTGTTTTCAGTCTCAGCCAAGACGCAGTACGCAATCAGGGCCATGTCCTACCTCGCAACCCTGGGCGGACGTTCCGCGACCAGTGCTGAGATAGCCAACGCTGAAAGCATTCCTTCCAAGTATCTTGAAGGCATCATGTCCCTCCTGAAGACTTCCGGTCTCGTGGACAGCGAGCGTGGCAAAAACGGAGGTTACCGGCTCTCAGCAGACCCATCCAGCATCACCATGCTCAGCATCGTCGAGGCCTTGGATGGATCGGTGAAGCCCGTGACCTGTGTTGATGCCATAGGTGCCTGCGCCCAGGGTCAGGGCTGCCAGCCACGCAAGTTCTGGATAGGCCTCAAGGATGCGATAGACGAATATCTAGGGGAACGTACCCTCAAAGACGTAACGGAAGGATGATCACGATGGACAAACGCACTGTGTATCTGGATTACAATGCGACCACACCTCTCCACCCTGTGGTAAAAGATACGATGATTGCAGACCTTGAATTGTATGCCAATGCATCCAGTATGCATGAGGCTGGCCGGAGGGCCAGAGCCAGGGTTGAATCATCCCGTGCTGCGGTAGCACTACTCGTAGGGGCAGGAGCTGATCCTGAACAGATACTCTTTACCAGCGGTGGTTCGGAGTCCAACAATACCGTATTCGCGACCATGTTCCATCTTGGCCGCAGAGGCCCGCGCAAAGGCATAGTCACCACCGCCGTGGAACATCCCTGTGTCCTCAACTCTGCTAAATGGCTGGAGAGCGAAGGCTTCCCGGTAACCTTTGTAGGTGTAGACGAACACGGGCGGCTGAACATGGACGAACTGAAAGCTGCTGTCGGTCCTGATACCCTGCTGGTGTCTGTGATGGCTGCCAACAACGAAATCGGTACTATACAGGATATGGAGGCCGTGTCAAAGATAGCCAAGGCGGCAGGTGCCTGGCTGCATACCGATGCCACCCAGGCAGTGGGAAAGATTCCTGTCGATGTTGACAGCTGGGGTGTGGACTACCTGACCATGTCGTGCCACAAGCTGTATGGACCCAAGGGAATCGGAGCCCTGTACCTGCGAAAGGGCGCGCCACTCGAACCCTTGATCAGAGGTGGACACCAGGAACACGGTCACCGGGCTGGCACCTACAACAACATCGGAATCTTCGGTTTCGGCACCGCGGCAGAACTGGCCCTTGCCGAACTGCCCGCCTATGCTGCCAGGGTCAGCGCCCTGCGCAACCGTCTTCGTGATGGCATCGCGGAGAAGATTCCGAAAGCAAGGATAAACGGGCATCCGGTTACCGTGTTACCCAATACTCTGAACGTGTCCTTCCCCGGCGCGGAGGGTGAATCCATACTGTTGTACCTGGATCTTGCCGGCATCCACGTGTCCACCGGTTCAGCCTGTGCCTCGGGCAGCCTGGAGCCCAGCCATGTCCTTCTGGCTACCGGTGTGGGACCCGAACTGGCTCATGGATCAATACGCTTCAGCCTGGGCCGTGACACCACCGAGGCGGAAATCGATTATGTACTGCAGCAGCTTCCGCCCATCATTGCCCGACTGAGGGCCATGTCCACGATAGAAGCCTGAAGTCCTGGAGACCGGGACCATCCGAGGACCCTTTGGCCCTCAAGACCTTTGACCTGTGAAATTACTGGAGGAACAAATGAGCGACATGTTCGCCTGGATGTATTCTGATGTTGTAAAAGACCATTTCATGAACCCCCGGAACGTTTTCACCCCCGAGGAAGACTTCAAGTATGATGCAGAAGGAATCACCGGCAGCGTGAAGTGCGGCGACCAGATGCAGTTCATGCTGAAGATAAAGGATGATGTGATAGAGGATGTCCGCTGGCGGACCTATGGCTGCGCCAGCGCCATTGCCAGCACATCCATGCTTTCAGATGTCGTGAAAGGCATGGAGATCAAGGAAGCCTACAACATCAAGCCCAATGACATAGCCCAGAAACTGGGCGGTTTGCCTGACAACAAGATCCATTGTTCCGTTCTCGGCGACAAGGCTCTCCGTGCGGCCATAGATGACCACCTTGCCAAGACCGGCCGTGAAGGCCTGTTCCGCAATGAAGGCGCCAAGGTCATCTGCACCTGTCTGAACATAACCGACCGTGACATAGAAGAGGCGGTGAAGGCCGGTGCAACCGACTGGGAGAGCCTCCAGGAACGGACCAAGATTGGCACTGTCTGTGGCGGCTGCAGGAAAGAAGGCGAGGAATTGCTGCACGAGTATGTACACATATTCGCCTAGTGATCCGGCTGCCACACCAATCCGGGTTGGCTGCTTCCGGAATGCCTGAGCCGACTCTCCGGCCAGTAATACGGACCGCTGTGCCTCCTGCTCTGTCCCCTGAGGATATGCTGAGCTTCAGGACGCTTGTCTGGAATCATTTCCAGCACAACCAGCGGAGTTTTGCCTGGCGTGAAACCCGGGACCCTTGGCATATCCTGGTGTCGGAGGTAATGCTCCAGCAGACCCAGACCCACCGGGTTGCACCCAAATACGATGCCTGGTTCACGCAGTTTCCGGACCTTGCCTCCCTGGCAGAAGCTCCGCTTTCGGCAGTGTACGAGGCCTGGAAAGGCCTCGGGTACAACAACCGGGCTATGCGCCTGCGGAACAGTGCCAGGATCTGCCTGGAGCTGTACGGTGGCCAGGTACCCCAGGACGAGGCAGCCCTGCTGGCCTTGCCAGGCATCGGGCGCTACACAGCCAGGGCAGTACGCTGTTTCTCCTGGAACCACACAGATGCCTTTCTTGAAACAAACATACGCTCAGCTCTCATATTCCACTTCTTTCCGGATCCACAGCTGCTGGTAAAGGACCAGGCCCTTGAGCCTGTTGCTGCCGCAGTGCTGGACAGGAGTGATCCGCGAACCTGGCACTACGCCATGATGGATTACGGCGCCTGGCTCAAGAAGGTTACCGCAAACCCGTCACGGCGAAGCACTGCCCATGCAAAGCAGCCGGCCTTTGAAGGCTCGCCGCGCCAGGCCAGAGGTGCGGTACTGAGGGCCTTGGCGGAGGCCGGAGCAGGTACGGTACAGGAGTTGGCAGACAAGGCAGGGTTGGCCTACCCACGGGCTCAGGCGGCGGTGGCCGCCCTTGCCGCAGAGGGACTGGTAAGGTACGAGGGCGGGATGGCGGGGTTCTCGGACTGAGGTCTCAGTCGGGCTTCACATTCTCCACGAGCTGTATCTTCAGACCGTCAGGATCCTGTATATAGATGAACTTGATGAACGGATTGGGCTGGAAAGGCCCGGAATACACGGGAATTCCCTTGCCGGCAAGGATCCTGGTGAAATCGTCGATTGAGTCCACAATGAAGCCAAGGGAAATGTCCTTGCCGTGGGCAATATCCTTGTTGCCTGCATGGCAGATCAGTTCAACCTGGGTTTCCCCGTTACCCAGAAAGGCGATTTCCAGATCAGGAGCCGGCTTCATGCTGCGCTTTACTTCCAGGCCCAGGATATCCTGGTAGAAGGCCAGTGATTTTGCAAGGTCGCGCACGTTGATGGTTGTCCAGCAGAATGTCATATCAATCCCCTTTTGTGAAAAGATCCCTGAAGAAGCGGGTCAGTGCATCCCTCAGACGGATGAAGAAATGCCCCTGTGGTACTTCGTGTACCGCCAACAGATCCACCCGCCTGAGTACCCTGCCGCCTGAGAGGTAAACCAGATTGCCAAGCTTCTGTCCCGCTGCCACCGGTGCCATGGTTTCGGCCTCAGCCTCAACCCTGATGCTCACCAGGTCTGCATACTGGCGGGGCACCGTGAAAGCACCCTTTTCTGCTGGTACAAGATCCACTGTCTGTGTGGCTCCGCCCCAGGCCCGTACCGCCGGCAATTCCGGGAGCGCAGGATTCACGGTACGCCAGTTGGCAAAGGCCCAATCCAGCAACTGCGTGCCGGCATTGTTCCTGCCGGCAATGGTCGAACCGCCCATGGTTACCACGATGAATCGCGAACCTGCACGTTCGGCGGTAACAACCTGGTTGTAACCCGATTCGCGTATGAAGCCTGTTTTAAGCCCATCGCAATCATCGTAGCTGAACAGCAGGTTGTTGCGGTTCCGTAAAAGTATTTTCCCTTCAGGAGCCGGTACCCCCTCGGGCATGACCTCGGCCCGGGGGAATTCCATGGACGTTCTGGCATGATATTCTTCTATGGCTTCCGGATCATCCAGCAGATAGCGGCGGGAGAAGGCAGCCATCTCTGCCGCGGTGCTCAGATTGCGTTCCGACAGGCCTGATGGTTCCACAAACCGTGTGCTCGACAATCCCATGCGGCTGGCCTCGTCGTTCATCATCCGGGCAAAGCCTTCGGTTGACCCACCCAGCACCCTGGCTACTGCCAGTGCCGCATCGTTGCCAGAAATGACCGCCATGCCGCGTATCAGATCGTCAAAAGGTACCTTCATGCCCGCCTGAAGATACATCAGGGATGAGCCATAGGGCAGGTTGACTTCTTCATGCCGTATGTCGACGATATCGTCCAGGCCGATCCTGCCGTTCTTCACCGCTTCCAGGGCCAGCCGGATTGTCATGAGCTTGGTCAGGCTGGCAGGTGGAATCTGCTCATCAGGATTGAGGGAGTACAGCAGTTCTCCACGGGCAAGGTCGACTATGGCCACCGAACGGGCATCCACCTCCGGTGGCACAGGAATCTCCGGCCACTGGGCGATGGTATCGGCAACCAGACCTTGCAAGCCTGCCAGAGCCAACAACAGCACAAGCACCAGCCTGCTGATCGATGAGGTATGTGTCGATATGGTGGATCGTTGTATCATGCCCGGCTAGAACTCCGCCTGCTTGACGGCCCTCGGGAAGGGTATCACATCCCTGATGTTCTCTATACCGGTAACATAACGCATCAGCCGCTCGAACCCAAGACCAAAGCCTGCGTGGGGTGCCGTGCCGAAACGGCGGAGATCCAGGTACCACCAGTAGGCTGCCTCGTCCAGGTTCATTTCCTTGATGCGTGATACCAGCACATCATGGCGGTATTCGCGCTCGGAGCCGCCGATTATCTCGCCTATCCTCGGCACCAGCACATCCATGGCCCGTACGGTCTTGCCATCGTCGTTCAGGCGCATATAGAAAGCCTTTATTTCCTTGGGATAATCAGTGACAATCACCGGACCGCCAACAATCGTCTCGGACAGGAAGCGCTCATGCTCGGTCTGCAGGTCGCAGCCCCAATACGGTTTGAACTCGAAGGATGCGGCGTTCTTTTCAAGTTCCTTGATGGCATCCGTGTAGGTCAGGTGGGCAAACGGTGTAGAGCGCACCTTTTCGAGCAGTTCGATCAGGCCTGGCTGTACCCGTTTGTCGAAGAACGCCATGTCCTCACTGCATCTGTCCAGAGCCCAGCCAAGCATGTAGCGTACGAAATCCTCCGCCAGAGCCATGTCGTCCTCAAGCTCCGCAAAGGCAATCTCCGGCTCTATCATCCAGAACTCTGCCAGATGCCTGGTGGTGTTGGAGTTCTCTGCCCTGAAGGTAGGCCCGAAGGTGTACACCTTGCCCAGGGCCATGCAGTGGGTCTCCACATTCAGCTGCCCGGAAACCGACAGATATGATTTCTTGCCGAAGAAGTCCTTGCTGTAATCCACCGGCTTGCCCGACTTTGAAAGGGCATCCAGATCAAGGGTGGTAACCTGGAACATCTCGCCTGCACCTTCGCAGTCGCTGGCAGTGATTATGGGGGTGTGTACATAGTTGAAGCCCCGCTCCTGGAAGAAGGAGTGGACAGCGAAGGCCATCTGGTTGCGCATCCTGGCTACAGCGCCGAAGGTGTTGGTACGCGGTCTCAGGTGGGCAATCTCCCTCAGGAACTCAAGGGAATGAGCCTTTTTCTGCAGAGGATAGGTATCCACTGGTGACTCGCCGATCACCTCGATGGCGCTGGCCTGAATTTCCACCGGCTGCCCCGCGGCGGGAGAGTCAACCAAAAGCCCTGTCACGGCCAGAGCCGCCCCGGTGGATGCCCGTTCAAGGGCAGCCTTGTTTGCTACATCAGTGGCATTATTGTCGAACACGCACTGGATATTGGCAAAACATGAACCATCGTTCAGTTCTATGAAAATGGCATTCTTGGTAGCCCGTTTGGTTCGTACCCAGCCCTTGGCCGTAATGGTTGTGCCTACTGCACGTTCCTGCAGTATAGTCTTGATGTCCTTCATAGTGTCTCCTTGGCGTGGCTCCCATGCAGGAGCAAGTGTCCGACAGGCATAGTGATACCATCTTTGGCACTTCGAGGTCAAAGCCCCGGCCGGACTTGGCAGGAACCTGTGTGGCCATAGTCATATACAAGCAGGATCGGTTTCATTTGGCTGATGTTTTATGCTATATTCTACAGGACCGTGTACAAGCAGTCGCGCCCGGCAGGGGCTTGCCTTCATGGGGCGGCAGCCATTTCATCGACGGAGAAAACGATGTACAGTACGTTCATTGCTTACTTGCTCTGGGCTCTGGGCGGATTCGGCGTCCTTGGGCTCCAACGCTTCTATCTGCGCAAGATTCCGACTGGTTTCCTCTGGCTCTTCACCGGCGGCCTTGGCTTCATCGGTGCAGTCTATGACTTTTTTACCCTTGGAGAACAGGTACGCATAGCCAATCTCAAGGCAGGCTACCGTGATGCCATCTATGGCCGGGGCCGGGAAACCATCATCATACGTGACGGCTACAGCCGGGATGGCTACAACTCCGCGCCACGGGACGTGCCCAAGGCCAAAGACACAATAGAGAAGGTCATACTCCGTACAGCCCGCAAGAACGGGGGCC
The DNA here is from genome assembly GCA_034004175.1 of Spirochaetia bacterium. Classification (GTDB taxonomy): domain Bacteria; phylum Spirochaetota; class Spirochaetia; order Treponematales; family UBA12059; genus MIBM01. The sequence goes on along the minus strand of JAVEXH010000006.1, from coordinate 13,776 downwards.
TTGTATCTCCTGGTGAAGTAGCCATAGAGAGCGACTTTACAAGCGATTCCGCCCGGGATGCACTGGAAAAGATGGCTGGCAAGGGCATGTGTGAAATGCGTGTGCGACCCAGTGGCGTCATCGTGTTCAGGTTTCCGGAGTTTGCCCCGGATGACACAGGTTTTGAACCAGGACTTTGACCAAGGAACCGCCTGAATTCATTGCGGAGGTGTCTGTATGGACAGGACAGGTGATACGATCCAGTTCAGCATCGTCAGGAGTATCGGCGTATTGGGTGAGAGCAGAGGTGGCTGGAAGACCGAGTTCAATCTTGTCAGCTGGAATGGCAAGGAGCCAAAATGTGACATCCGCGCCTGGGACCCGACACACCAGCGTATGGGCAAGGGGCTAACTTTTACCCACGAAGAAGCCGTGCGCCTGCACGCTCTTCTGGGAGACTATTTAGGCGGCGCATCATAAGCATCGACGAACTGCCCTCTGTCGTGGTGGCAGCCTTCATACGCCGGAAGGACTCTGTTCTTCTCTGTCGCCGCTCTTCGGGTGGCAGCCAGGGGCTCTGGGAATTGCCCGGGGGCAAGCTTGAACCCGGCGAGACTCCCCGCGAAGGACTGGTCCGCGAGATCAGGGAGGAGTTGTCCCGCTCCTGCGAACCAGGTAGGCTCATGTATGACGGCAGCCTTCCTGCAGGCGACAAGCAGTACCGTTTCATGGTCTTCGAGACAGCGCTGAGCATTGCTCCGGAGGCTTCGAGTGCCCATGACCTACTAGCCTGGGTGCGGAGCGACGAACTTGTGAACTATGAACTGGCGCCGTTGGATGTGCCGGTGCTGGGGGAGTTGATGAGTGTTGATGGCCCGGGTTTGGAGATCAGGACGATGGATCAGGGCTATCAGGGTATTTATTCCCCGATGCAGGATATAGTTACAGACAAGGATTTTCCGGTATGACCTCAGCGTGCGGAATCAGGAAATTGATGGTATTTTTTGCCCTCCTGTTTTTCTCCGTCCTTGGTGCCTTCAGTGATGACGCTCTCCCTCAATTGACCTTTACCAGTGAATCCGGTATGGCTTTTGTCTACGGAAAAGCAGAAGAGATAGTATACAAGTCAACAAGTGGAACCGATCTGCTGAGCCTTCTGGTCTATCCGATCCCCCCGAGTCTCGGAGCTTATATCGATATGGAAGCCCGATGGCGTGATTCACTACTGGCAAGAATCAAGCTGGAGACAGTCTGGCCTCTGACATCCGGCAATCTGACTGATGATGACTGGATCTATGTTTCATCAGTGTCTGATGACCCGGATGTACATTCTGATAGTGAGGCCTATCTAACCAGCTGGATTCGGGGTGATTTTGAGATTGGAACTCCCGAAAACAAGCCTCCATTTTTGGTTGAAACACTTTTCGGCCTTACGTACATGCAGATGACATGGGAGGGGTGGGATGCGTTGCAGGACCCGGGGACGGTAGATTTTCCAGATGGGGTAATATCAGGTTACGTTATAGACTACCGACAAACTTGGTTGATTCCATGGATAGGTTTGTCTGTTGGTCATCAAAAACCTGTTTCTATTTTTATGGCATCAATCCGATTTTCACCTTGGATGTACGTTGTTGGTCGCGATGTTCATATGGCTCGCCCCATACCCACCACTTATATCGATATGATGAGTGGTGGAATAATGATCTCTGGCAGCCTGAGCGGAGAATTTGGATTGGCAGATAACTTTTGGCTAGTCAGTCGACTATCCCTTGATCATTGTAGTGGATCAAGAGGTGACACCATTGCTTATGAGGTTGGTGACCTAAACATGGATCGATATGCAAATACTGGTGGTGCTGCAATGAATTTGTTTTCAATGTATTTAGGTTTTTCCGTCCATCCCTGAAAAAAGAGATGAACAATAATATTTTGATGAAGTTCAGACAGATATACACTGGAGAGCGAGCATGCTACCCCGAAAAAGCAGATTTTCTATAGGTTTTAAGCTGATAATTGCTTTGATAATAACTCTCATAGTTGGTTGCAAAGCCCCCGAGCCCATTACCTACAACCTCGACACCACTCCTCTCCTCTCAGGTGGGCTTGGCTGGGCGGTCATATCGGGTGCTTATGTCAGGCTCAAAGTTGAACCGGGTTTCGAAGCCGGGGACGGAGATTATGCCAGGCGTGGTGAAATACTCAGTGTGGTGGCCACCGAGCGGGCTTTCTCTGGCCGGAATCGTGGAACCTGGTACAAGCTGGAGGGAGATGACGCCGGCGGTTGGCTGCACCAATCCATGATGGCTGTATATCCATCCCTGGAAAGAGCCAGAAACGCCTCGATGATGGAGTCGCGGAATACGCCGGGAGTAGCACCATGACCCAGACCGCCTGGCTCCTGTTCCTGGTGCCCCCCGCTGTTGGTTCGGTGATCGGACTCTTCACCAACTGGCTTGCAATAAAAATGCTCTTCAGGCCCCTTGAAGCCCGCCATATCTTTGGTCTGCGGATTCCTTTTACACCCGGTATACTGCCCAGGGAAAGGGAAAGGATAGCGGAATCCCTTGCGGATACCGTGGCCAATGATCTGCTCACCGAAGATGCCGTGGCAGAACGTCTGCGCTCTCAGGGCTTCCGGACAGCCCTGGGTGTTGCAGTGCACGACCGTCTGGTGGCGTTGATGCAGTCCACACCCGCAGGCATCGCCAGTGCATTTGACAACTCCGCCGGCAAGGAACTCGGTGAAACAGCTGGCCAGGTAGTCAGAGCCATAGCCGTCTCCCCGCCGTTCTCATCGGGACTGAGTGCCGCAGTGATGGCTGCCCTGGACGAGTTCAAGGATGTGCGGATTTCAGCTTTGATCGATGGTACCCTGGTTCGGGGGGTGGCAGAGCGCCTTGGTACACCAGAGGGTAGTGGGCAGTTGGCACAGGCCTTGGCCGGAGCAGTCTTTGACCGCCTCTGTGTCGCGGCTGACCGGGGTGACAGCCTGTCATCGTTCTGGAGCACGCAGTCCATAGAAGCTGCTGCAGAACGGGTGGTCAATATGGCCTATCCTGCAGTTGCCCGGGGGCTTTCTGCCGTCCTCAACCAGCCCAGAGTAAAGGTGTCCATGGAGCGGGCAGGAGCCCGTATCCTGCGGCGTGCCCTTGATCGCCTCAGTTCCATGCAGCGTTTCTTCATAGGCCTCGGGCAGTATGACCGGGCAATCATCGAAAACATGCCTGCTACCATTGAAGACTTCGTCGAGTCCATGGATTCCATGCTGATAGAAGAGCATATCCGGCAGACCATAAGCAACCGGCTGAAGCTCATGGTCCATGAAACAGCGCAACGGCCACTCGTAAGTTTCAGGGTTTTCTCCAGCCCTGACCATCGTGCCCTTGGACGACAGAATGTAACCGCAATCACCGCCTCCATCGTGTCTGCCATGGATGCAGACGATCTTCAAGCCTTTCTGAAAGCGGCGACAGGTGAAACCACCCTCGGAGACTTGATCTCAGCCGTCCCTGGAATGCATGATAGCCTCGCATCGGGTGTAGCAACCTGGTTGTCCAGTCTGCTGGCAGGAGGTGCCACCGAGGGTTCCGGGGCTTCCGCCAGGTTGGTCCGTTCGTTTTACGAGGCCTTTGCGAGTGAAGCCGGACCTCTGAGCCTGGGACAACTGACGGGACTGCATGGAGCACGGCTGGAATCTCTTTCATCGGTAATTTCCGATATTCTGGTGGAATTATCGGTGAAAGAGAGTGCCAATGTGCTACGTTCTCTGGACATCCGTGCGATGGTTGTTGCCAAAATAAATTCTTTGGATATGATAGAAGTAGAGCGTATGCTTCTGCGGGTTATCGAACGTGAATTGCGGGCTGTAACCTATTTTGGCGGCGTTTTGGGTGCGGCCATCGGTTTGGTACAAAGCTTGATCTTTTTGATTCGATGATCGCGCGCCGCTGAAATGGAAGGACACGTGGGAAAGTCACTCAATATTCTGGTCGTAGATGATAGCCCGTCTTTCCGGGCATTGGTTCTGGATATGATCGGTGAACATCACAAGATACGCATAGCCGGGACTGCTGCGGAGGCAATGGAGGCAGCCAGGCTTTCAGCACCCGATCTGGTGTTTCTTGACATAGTGTTACCTGATGCCGAAGGTTATGACATCTGCCCCAAGCTGCGCCTGCTCAATCCAAACCGTCCCTTGCAGATTGTTCTCATGTCCGCTTCCAATGACAGCGAGAGGTTGAACAAGATACTGGATTCCGGAGCTGATGACTTCATCCGCAAACCCTTTGAGGTTCTGGAATTCCAGTTGCGGATGAAGGCCGCAGCCATCCGTCTGGCAGCCCAGGAAGCCATCATGGAAGAACGAGAGTTCTACCGCCAGGCTGTGAGGCAGGAAGAGGCCCTGACGGTGAAATTGCTGGATCGCCAGATGAATCTTCGTGAGAACATGGTAGATCTGGAGCAGAAAAAGCTTGGCCTGGAGAGTGAAAACAAGCGCCTTGAAGCCGCTGCCCGGTATGACCTTCTGACAGGTTTGCTGAACAGGCAGAGCCTTGAGGCACGCATGATTCTTGAAACACGCAAGTCCAAAGAGAACAACTCATCCCTCTGTGGCCTGATGCTGGACATAGACCATTTCAAATTGATAAATGATTCATACGGGCATGTGGTTGGTGATGAAGTTCTCCGTGTGGTTGGCAAGGAACTCAGGAAATGCTTGCGCCGTGAAGATTATGCCGGCCGGTACGGGGGAGAGGAATTCTTCGTCATACTGCCAGGAAGCCTCAAGACCACTGCCAGAGCAGTGGCAGAACGCATCCGCACCAGCATAGAAGGCACCTTCCTTGAAGCCAGGGATGCCAGGATTTCTGTTACCGTCTCAATCGGTCTGTCAGAGTTCCAGAAATCCGAACCCATCATAGACTGGGTCGAACATGCTGATGCCGCCATGTACCGTGCCAAACAGGCTGGCAGGAATCAGGTTCAGGACTAGGTTGACCAGGTCGACGAGGTGAGTCCGGTCGCCACGGACAGTTTTTTCGTCACCGACCTCCGGCAGAGAGGGTTTTTGCCACCTCTGCGCACAGGTAGAACGACCCGCAGACCAGCAAAGGAAGACCAGCCGTTTTTGCTGCACCAAGGGCCGCCAGTATTCCGGTTTCTGTATCTTCCATAACCGTAGCCTGAATACCCTCCTGCCTGAAGCCCTGGGCAATGCCCTGGACATCGCTTTCCTTGAAGGTGCCGGGTTTTGTGATGATGGCCTTCGGAAAGACCCCGGCAAGCTCCCTTGCCAGTGGACCGGGCTGTTTGTCTTTGGCACAGCCGAAGAGCAGCAGACCGCCATCAGGAAAAATTGCCGAGAAATCAGAAGCACAGGCTCGAACGGAGTCAGGCGTGTGGGCTCCATCCAGAACAACAACCGGATTTCCCGGCATTATCTCGAAACGGGCACGGAGGCGGGCCTTTGCCAGACCCTGTTGTATGTGTTCGACACTGACGCCCAGAGACCGTGTCACCAAAGCCGCAAGGGCAGCATTCCTGGCTTGCACAAGGCCTATCATCGGCGTGCGCAGTTTCAGAACTTCAGGAAAGAGCTTCCTGTTCCTGAAATCAGCCTTGAAGACTGTTCCACCCGCATCGATACGGATTTCGCTCAGCACAAGCTCTTCATCCAGCACGGACAGAGGGGCTCCGAGACGGGCTGCAGTATCCCTGAATACCTGCAGAGCCTCTGGTCTGGTTGCACTGGTAAAGACAGGAACCCCTGCCTTGATTATGCCAGCCTTTTCGGAGGCAACCTTGGGTATGGTGTCTCCCAGCAGTTCGGTATGTTCGAGCTCTATCGGTGTGATGAGGCAGGCCTCTGGAACTACCACATTGGTTGAATCCAGCCTGCCGCCCAGGCCAACCTCGATGACAGCACGTTTGCATGCCGCTTCTTTGAAGCACAGGAAACCAAGCATGGTAAGCAGTTCGAAGTAGGTTGGGTTCTCGCCACCGGGGAAGTCTTCCGGCAGCTTGCCTGCCATCCTGTCCGCCAGGGCAGCCGCGCAGGACAGGAGGATCTCCGTGTCTACCGGTTTACCATCTACCGCAATCCGTTCGGTGAAGTCGATCAGGTGAGGGGAAGTAAACAGACCCACCGGTGACTCGTGCAGTTCCATGATGGCGGCCACCATCGTGGCTGTGGATCCCTTGCCCTTTGAACCAGCCACATGAATGACCTTGTATGATTCATCAGGCTTGCTGAAAAGTTCGCGCAGGCCCAGCATACGGTCCAGGCGGTATTCCTTGGGGTCAAGTTTGCGCTCAAAGTTCAGGAACCGGTTCAGATACTCGTAAACCGCCGCTGAATCAGTAAAGGGCTGTGTCTGCTTACTCATTGTGTCATTTCCTTACCTGCCATGGCAGAGGCAATTATGGCGGCGGCAACATCGATCTTCATTGATCGTTCAAGTTCCTCGAAACCGGGATTGGCATTCAGTTCACACACCACGAACTGGCTTCCTTCCTCGTTGGCAAACAGGAAATCCACCGTCCCGTAGATCAGGCCTGAGGCGGCAAAGATGCGTTCGGCTTCGCGCTGCAAATACTCTGGTGGCGTAAAAGTACACATCGAACCACCGGCATGGGCATTGGACAGGAAGCCGGGCGCACTGCGCATCACACAGACCCAGCCTGCAGCGGAATCCATATTAGTACCGGATGAAACAGTAAAATCAGCGAAGAAAAAGCGGATGTCACGTCCTGTGGCAGCCCCGATGAATTCCTGGACGATGGTTTCCTGACCCTTGGCTGCAGCCTCCGCCTGATACTCCGACCATTGTTCATGACTTTCCATCAATACCACTCCGCGACCCATCTTGCCATATCGCGGTTTGGCTACGAAGGGTAGGGGCAACAAATCGTGCCGGGCCATGACTGTCCGGGGGTGTTGTGCGCCAATCGATCCAAAAAAACCGGCAGAGGCCAGTTTATCCCGGGCAAGTGCTACTGCCGTTGCAGGATTGACCACCCTGATGCCTTCGGCTTCCAGAAAACTGAAAAGGCTGTCAGGCAGTTCTCCCCGGAGCAAGGCAACATGCGTTTCCGTTCCATCGGCACAGAAATCCAGAATGCGTGAAGCCGGGTCAGACGGGCTGTGAATAATGGCGGCATAGTCCATGCCGGCAGCCAAAGCAGCCTCCTTGAGTCGCCGGGAAGGATAGAAGATATCCAGATACGAGGCATCCCCGGTCTGGAGGCCGTACACAAGCCTGATACCCATGGCTGGATTACTCGGAGCCCTTGTCCGGTGTGCAAACGCTGACAATGGCCCAGGCTGAGGGCCAGCTGACAGGACCTGCCGCAAACGCTTCCTTCAGGGTCGACAAGATCATCCCGGCCTCCAGTTCCCCGACCGCTGCATGCACAGCCTTGCCGTAGGTGGAACTTGATCCCATCCAGGTTTCGGCTTCCTTGTCGCCCAGTATCCGCTGTGCCTCGCTTCTCAGGACATTATGTCTCGACGCTTTGAGCCCTGCATCCTCCAGAGCCTCAAGCAGTGCCTCGGTATTCATGCCTGCCTCGCCGGATTCGAAGAAAAGAGCATCAAGCTCGGCAAAGCGGTCAGCCAGACCAGATGGTACGGATGATGAGGATGACAAGAGTGATGAGGAAGCCAGCTTGCTCTTGAGAAGGGCTGGCAGGATTCCGGCCCCAGCCGGTAGGCGTTCAGCCAGCACGAATCTGGCCCCTTCAAACCGCCCCGCGCAATCCTTCAAGCCCCTCAGCGCCGCCGCGGCGGCTCCGCCCTTCCGGCCGCCCACAAACCCCACAGCCAGAACCAGGTCAAAGTTCCCATGCCCCGCCGCGTCGATAGCCGAGTCCGCTACCCCGGCCGGATCGATGCAGACTGCCAGGCTGGGCTTCAGGAGTTCCTCGGTATCTGAGAACAGGTAAGTCAGCCGCTTCAGGGCTTCTTCATCCTTGCAGAGGCCGCAGGCCGAGCCGTCGGTGCCAGTCCGGACCGCCTCCGGCAGCAGGAGGCCGTCATCGGCGTTCAGCACCAGTACGTTCTCGTGCCGCTGCTGCTGTGCTGCCTCGAAAATGGCAGTGCGCAGTTGCGCCATGATGGCCCCAGATCCGCTGGCTCTGGCATTCCAGGCCGCCGATCCTCGGCCGATTGATCCACGGCTTGAGGAGCCATCACTGGCTGGTTCCGGATCATCCCCGAAACCCGACAGCCAGGCAGCCAGCTGGGTCTCCCGCTTGCGGCTCACAGCATCACGGATGCCCGCCTCGTAGCCCAGGGTGCCCGGACGATAGAAGACGGTACCCTTCAGGGTATCGGGCAGGTACTGCTGGGCTGTCCAGTGGCCGCGGTATGCGTGTGGATACAGGTACCCAGCCCCGTGGCCGAGGCCCTCGGCATCGCGGCTGGCGTCTTTCAGGTGGTTGGGCACCTCGGCCCCTTCAGTCTCCACTGCTTTCAGGGCGTCAAAGTAGGCCAGGGCAGAGTTGGATTTGGGAGCGGTTGCCAGATACAGGGCGGCTTGTGTCAGGTGGAACTGGCCTTCAGGCAGGCCGATCCGGTCATAGGCCGCGGCACAGGCTGCCACCACGCCGGTGGCCTGGGGGTCAGCCAAGCCTATGTCCTCGCAGGCCGAGATAAGCATGCGCCGGAAGATGAAGCGCGGCTCCTCGCCGGCATAGACCATTCTGGCCAGCCAGTACAGCGAGGCGTCGGGGTCCGAGCCCCGTATGCTTTTTATGAAGGCGCTGGCGGCATCGTAGTGGCAATCACCGTCGCGGTCGTACAGCACCGCCCGCTTCTGTATGCTTTCCTCGGCGGCTGCCATGCTTACCGTTACTTCATAACCATCGGCAGGTGGCCAGGGGTCCACACTGGTCTCGATGGCCAGTTCCAGGGCATTGAGCAGGCTGCGGGCATCACCGTCCGCGGTGCTTACCAGATGTTCAAGTGCGCCATCCTCGAAGCCTATCTTCCAGCGACCGTAGCCGCGTTCGCGCTCATCTATGGCAGATCTGGCAACACCTGCAAGGTCGTCGTCCGTCAGGGAGCGCAGCTGGAAGACCCGTGAACGGGATACCAGGGCGCGGTTCACCTCGAAGTAGGGGTTTTCTGTCGTAGCGCCGATCAGGATGATGGTGCCGTTTTCCACCGAAGGTAGCAGGGCGTCCTGCTGGGCCTTGTTCCAGCGGTGCACCTCGTCTACAAAAAGTATGGTCCGCCGGTCGTACAGGTCCCGGTCCCGGGATGCTGACTCTATGGCATCCCGTATCGCCTGGACCCCGGACAGCACCGCGTTTATGGACAGGAAGCGTGAACTGGTGGTGTTTGCGATCACCCTGGCCAGGGTGGTCTTCCCCGTACCCGGAGGGCCGGACAATATGATGGACGAAAGGCGATCCCGCTGGATCGCCCTCCGTAGCAGCCGCCCGGGACCAACAATATGATCCTGCCCTATGAACTCATCCAGAACCCGGGGCCGCATGCGATCTGCAAGGGGTCCCGCAGCGGCCGCCCCGGAACCCGGATTCCTGGCAGCCGCAAACAACTCGTCGCTCAACTTATTCCCGTGCCCAGCCTGACCAGGTAGTACCATTGAAGTAGTTGGACCAGAGGCCATTGCCCACGGTCAGGGCAAAGACCCTCTTCCCGACACCTTCATCGGCTACAGAAAATGAAGTTATGTAATTTATCGACACAGAAGTCAGGAAATTTACGATATCCGCAAAGTCAGAGCCTTCGCTGGCAGAGGCTGTCGTTGGATCGAACCCGGCAAGGGGAATATCGAATTCCAGATATCCCGAGGCTGTGGCCGCATCGTTGCCAGAGACAGTGCCGACCAGGAGATAGGATGCACCCCCGGCAGTCACAATAGCCGGAGCCGAGAAAGCATGGGGATCTCCATCTTTTTCGAAGGCCGATGAAGAATCCCATGCACCATCATGCTTATACAGCTTTCCGGTTTTTGATGACAGGATCATTTCTGTTCCAGTTTCCTGAACTACGCCGGCAAAGGTATCCGCAGGTGTCCCTATCACGGGAGTCAGACCTCCGGGGGCACCACTGAACACAGAAGTACCTGCTGTAATCCAGTAATCTGAAATACCATCATACGCAATCGACGTAGGACGGCCGCTGGTATTAGCGACCGCAGTAGCTGTAAAAGTAGTTAGGTTTAGGTAGTGCAGGGTATATTCTGTAACTATCGGACTTCCTGTGTCTGCCCTGGTGATGGCAAAGAGTTGGTTGCCGGCGCTTAGGAGGCTATCGATCCTCACTGGTGGAATAAAAGTGGCAAGGGTATCATCCCAAGCCGTTGAAGTCTCTTTGGCCCATACTTTTTGATTGCTATCACCAATTTTTCCGAATACCACATACAGATGAGTGCCGGCAATTGCCGCACTGCTGGCTTCGCCCTGGGCAATACCGGTAGGTGGCGCCACTTCGATCCACTTTCCCCCAGCCACTGGCCTGGTCCAGATGGTCCCGTTTATGATGGTGTAGTAGTTGGTATCAAGGATACCTACGAAATCCGGAGAGGTGCCGTCGAAGGCCGCTGTGCGGTTGGCATTTATGTCTTTTTCCTGGGCTATGCTCGCAAATATGCCAACGGGCCCCTCAGTACATCCCACAAATCCGGCCAGGACGGCCAGGGTAATCAATATGAGCAAGAGGCTGTTTCGGTAGTTTTTTCTGGTCATAGGTACTTCTCCAAAGGGCTCATAGGTGATAGGCGACGGACAGGGTAGCGTCCATGAAGATACCGGTGCGGTTCTGGGCGCTGTCGCTGTACAACTGGGGAACTATGTCAAACAACAGGTTCAGGCCATAGCTTATGTCGCCGGTGGCGCGCCAATAAAAGGATGAGCCGAGTTTGAACAGTGGATCTGTATGCTTTTCTTCGCCCAGGGAGGTGATGGCCAGGCCCAGGCCAGCGGTAGGAGCGATAATGAAGGGATCCAGATTGAAGGCTCTCACGATCCGCAAAGAAAGGGGTGCCATGAACAGTCGGCGTTCGGCAAGGGTTCCTATGAAGGCACCGGCAAGGTCACCGCCGAAGGCCCAGTTGTTGTCCAGAAAATGAACATATGAGAGGGAGAAGGCAAAACCAGGATCCATATTGGTATCGGATTCAAAGGATCCTTCGTTCGGATCGTAGATTCCCAAGGCCAGCTTGGTGCCCAGAGTCAGCGACAGTATGCCATCACCTTTCTCGAAGGCTACATAGGGAGAGGTTGCTATGGGTGCCGGTAGATCCTGGGCTGCAATGGGCAAGACCAAGGCCACAAGGGCCAGTATGAAAGCTAGGTAAGCTGAGCGCATCGATCCTCCGGTAAGGCGTGTGATTGCTGCCGCGGTGAAGGCTGCGGCATACAGTGCGGGCTCGCAAGACTATACCACGCGCCACGCTTGATTGAAAAGGCTTGGGACTGGCCAACGTTACGTTGTGCGTCCGTTTACTGGAATCTGCTTGCCTGCAGAACGGAGTCTTCCGGCAACAACGGATGACAGTATGGCCCAGGACGATCCGAAATTGGGGCCTGGATACCAGTGCAGTTCGACCAGGGCCAGGGAGTATACATGTGCCCGGGGCAGGCTTCCTGTCAGCTTGTTGGCCTGGGCAAGCAGTTCGATCCGTCGGGCCTCATGTGCGTTTCCGCTGCTGGTTTCTTCATCCATCACGGCGCAGATCATGCCTTTTCCTGCCGGAAAGGGGCCAAGGCTCCATGTTTCGGATCCGGCGGCAGATTCCGGAGTGCTTGCATCACCTTCGGTGGGTGTCTTGGAGTCCAGGATATAGGAAGACAACCCGGGCTGCATGGCTTCGTTGAATCCTGCCGGTACTGGCAGCGCCAGAAACCGGCCCTCCCAACGAAGAGCACCGAATTCGAGGGGTAAACGGAAGGAGGACGCCAGGCTGGCAAGCAAGCCACCATCCAGAGCACGACCGAGCCAGGCCAGCACGGGAAAATCGAACCAGGCTCTTGAACCTTGAAGGCCATTCAAGGTAAATAGTCTACCCCGGCACATGGCCAGGTCCCGAAGGACATTGCCCGGAGGTACTAGTGCCAACGCCAAGGATGCGTGCGTTTCCGTTGTTTCCAAATGCATGAAGCCATAGTATACTTGGTTAAACCAGCTGTAAAGGAAAGATCGTCCTATGAAACATAAAGTCGACCGCTTAACGAATCGCCTGACAGCAATCATCTCATCCTGGCCAGGAGTCGAATGCATCCTTTCCTGCGAGTGCGGCGAGACTGATACCATAGATCCATATTTTGCCCTTATCCTTGACGTATATTGCTCCGGTCATATCCCTGACGATGCCTCGCGCCAGTCGGCCTTTGGTGATCCGGGGGCCTTCGAAAGCTCAAGGGGACGTGAAAAGGATCGTTTCTTCATTGACGGCCTGCCGGTCAGGGTGGAATACAAGCGCACTTCCGGCATAGAAGACCTGCTGGACAACAAGTTTGACAGCATGTGGGTCTTCCGCGGAGCTGGTACCTACATGTTGTACCGTATCGTCAATGGCAAGGTCCTGTACCAGCGCAGTGACTGGATAAACCGGGTGCGCAATGGCCTGGCAGATACGCCGGCAGATTTCTGGGAACGACTGGTAGAGACCCATATGCTGAAAATGGAGCACTGTCTGAGTGATCTTGGAGGAGCGGCTTTCAAGGATGACCGTTATTTCTTCATCGTCTCGTTGTCGGGTTTTGTCCGCTCCTGTGCGTCTGCCTTGTTTGCCCGGAACCAGCAATGGGAGCCATCCGACCGCAACCTTACGGAAGCCTTGCTGGAACTCTCATGCCTACCTGAAGATTTTTCAGGCCGCTGGGAAAGCCTGTTGCGCACCGACGGATCCCTGAATCCGGAGCGCAAGTACCAGATTGCCCAGTTGATAGCCAGGAGCATGTTTGCCCAAGACTGCCAGTAATCCTCTGTACCAGACCATTCTTGCCATCCTCAGCTTCCTCCTGTTGTCTTCCTGCGGGCTGGTGCCTGTTCCCGGCCTCTACGTTGAAGTGGATGGAAATCTGGTGTCCGTTCTGTCTGAAAAAGTCGACAATCCGACAAATCTGCATTCAGACGGTCTTACCGGGTTGCGGTACATTTTTTCAGAAACGGTGGCTTTGGAGGCTGCCTCGGATCTTGCCATACAGATAGCGGTAACGGGTTCAGTGAAAGTGGCTGTCTTTGCTGCTGAAGAGGATGATACCCCCTTCATGACAGCCAGCTTCGAAGGCCTGGGCGAACCTCTGCTTGAGTTCCGGCTGCCTTTGCCGGATGGTACAAGGGTAACTGGTGTGGAACTGTCGCTTGGCGATGCACAAGCTGCGGTCATCAAGGGCTTCTCCATTTCCCCGCCATATAGTGGCTACCGTGCAGGCGGAAGCGATGGCTCGCCTGCAGTGGTCTCCCTTGGGGTGCAAAGGTCTTTCGCGGCCAGTACCGGTTCCTTGCCTGCCGAGGTCCAGTTGCCGGTGGCTGATGTGTCTGGCTGGTCTGTGGTGGTGCGCCAGGGCAGTGCAGGTAGCCTGCGTATACGCGGCCAGTCTTCCGGCTTTGAATCATCCCCTCGTCCTGACCAACCACTGGCCATACCCCTGGAACTTCTTGGGGGTTCTCCGGTGAGCGTCATGGCTCTGGATCCGGATACATCAACAACAACTGCGGGCAGACCAGTCTCGGTGGCTGGTGCCCGGGGTATCATCGAGGCACAACTGCACTTCGGTGGCGACGCTCCTCTGTCGGACCTGCATGCCATCCTGTCAGGT
>JAVEXH010000308.1:0-4386 GCA_034004175.1 Spirochaetia bacterium | reverse complement strand
CCGCATCGGCGAAAAGGCACCGGCTTTCAAGGCAGTCACCACTCAGGGTGATATAGATTTCCCGAAACAGTACGAAGGCAGCTGGGTTATCCTGTTCAGCCATCCCGCGGACTTCACACCTGTGTGTACTTCCGAGTTCATGACCTTTGCCAAGCTGGCTCCGGATTTCGAGAAACTGAACACCAAGCTTGTCGGCCTTTCCGTAGATGGCCTGTACAGTCACATTGCCTGGCTGCGTACCATCAAGGAGAAGATCGAGTACAAGGGCATGAAGGACATCGAGGTGAAATTCCCCCTGATCGAGGATATCACCATGGAGGTAGCCAAGAAGTATGGGATGATCCAGCCCGGAGAATCCAACACCAAGGCTGTACGGGCAGTATTTGTCATCGATCCCAAGGGTGTAATCCGCACCATCATCTACTACCCCCTGAGCATGGGCCGCAATTTCGACGAGCTCATCAGGGTCATCCAGGCCTTGCAGACCGCTGACGCTTTCAGCGTGGCAACTCCTGCGGACTGGCGCCCGGGTGATGATGTGATTGTACCAACCGCTGGTTCATGCGGCGTGGCCAAGGACAGGATGGAAGGCAAGGCTGAAGGGGTAACCTGCCATGACTGGTTCTTCTGCACCAAGAAGATCAGCAAGGAAGAGGTCCTCAAAAAAATACTGGCTAAATAAGTCCGGGGGGACTGTACCCCGATCCTGATTTTCTGAGTGGCATACTTGTGGATGGCCCGGGCTGTGAAAATCGGTCCGGGCCATGTTTTTTGCCGGGGTTTTTGATCAGAGTAAGCCCAGCAGTTCCTGTATTTCGGCCTCCGGGAAAACCTTGCCGGCTACCTGAGGCCTTTCGGCAAGGATGCTCTTCAGCAATTCCCTGGATGCCTTGCCCTGGGGTATGAGGAAATCAGATTCACGGGCACAATCTTCCGCCACAGTGCGCAGCGAAACGGCAAGGCCTTTGGCAAGTCTGGCCCCGTTGGTTCCTTTGGCTACACTGGCGTCTTTGGTTTCGCCAGCGCTAGTGCCTGCATTGTCAAAAGCCCTTGCTTGCAGCTCTTCAGCATATTTCCTGTCCATGAAGGCCAGCAGGGCTTTCTTTACTTCCGCATTCTTCGGCGGGTGTGCTGGATAGTTGTCCATGACCAGGGAGATGGCGTGGGATGGGCAGGCATCTACACAGCGTCTGCAACCGTCCAGGCACTTGTCCTTGTCGATCTGTCCGGTCTCTGTGTCGGTGGCTCCGGTGGGGCAGACAAAGAGGCAGGCGCAGTCTTTGGTGCAAAGTCGTATGTTCCTGATTGCGTACATGTCTGCCTCCTAGGCCACTTTGCTGAAGCGGAATGACTGGACCTTGCACACCGGGCAGAGATCCGGTGCCTGTTCCCCTATGAAAAGGAAGCCGCAGGCCTGACACACGAATACCGATTTGCCTTCAAGCAATTCGTCGCCCTTTTTCTCGTAGCGGTCAGCCGCCGATTTCTGTATCGCATTGACCTTGCCGCCCCAGGTTGCCATGCGCAGGGCCCCACGGTCGGCCACTGAGGCTGCGGCACGGCGGATTGGTTCGAGGAAGGTGGCTTCGTCGGCGTTAAGGTCCGAGATGAGTCCTGCAAAGCTGGTGGGAAGCTTGTCGGATGGCAAGCTTGTCGGCTCCTGTTCAAAGTATTCCGCCAGTTTCAGGAACAACTGGGCTTCCCTGGCCCGGTACTGCTTTTCGCAGGCCTTGGCCAGGTTGGAGAGGATGGGACTGTATGCGTGATCCATGGATTTCCCCCTTGCTTCAAAGGGTAATCCACATTCCCCGGCTTCGCCAGTGCGCCAGCATCCCCCAGTTGGGCTGGTGCTGGCTGACTATTCCTCTGGCAGAGAGGCAACTCAGAGCTTATCTACCCTTACGGCGCAGACCTTGAGTTCCGGTATCTTGGCTTTTGGATCCAGTACTGTGTCGGTAAGGACATTGGCCGCCGCCTCGGCGTAGTGGAAGGGCACAAAGACTGTATCTTTCCTTGCGGTATCCGTCAGTCTGGCAGCCAGTTCTATGGCTCCCCGGCGTGAACTCAGGCGCACTGTCTCGCCATCCTGGATGCCAAGGCCCGCGGCGGTGTCCGGATGGATCTCTGCATACGAGGTGCCTGCAAGCTGGGTAAGTCCTTCTACCCGGCCAGTCATGGTGCGGGTATGGTACTGGTACAGGTTACGGCCGGTGGTGAGTATCATCGGATAGTCGCTGGTTGGGCCTTCTGCCGGAGCCCGCCATTTAAGGGGTATGAAGGCACCCAGGCCACGGGTGAACTTCTGGGTGTGCAGGATGGGAGTACCGGGATGGTCCTGGGTGGGACAGGGCCACTGCAGTCCTGTCTTGTCGATACGGCGGAACGACATGCCTGCGTATTGAGGAGCCAGGCTGGCCAGCTCGTCGAAAACGCCGGAGGCAGACGGGTCAGCGGTGGGTACTCCCAGCCGCGCAAGCAGGTCTATCAGTATGTCTTTGTCTTCCCTGGCCTTGCCGGGAGCCTCCAGGGCCTTCCGTACCCGCTGGACCCGCCGTTCGGTGTTGGTGAAGGTTCCGTCCTTCTCGGCAAAACAGGCAGCGGGTAGTACTACATCGGCCTTGGCAGCGGTCTCCGTAAGAAAGATGTCCTGGACAATCAGGAAGTTCACCGCATTCAGAGCTTCGGTTACGTGCCCGATATCCGGATCGGAGATCATGGGGTTCTCGCCCATGATGTACAGCAGACCTACCGAGCCGTCCAGGGCTCCGGAAACCATCTCGGTCACCGTGAGCCCCTCTCCAGCGGGCGTGTCCCGGCCCCAGACCGCAGCTGCCGCCGCCCTGGCCGCAATGTCGGTAACCTTGCGGTAGCCGGGCAGCACATCGGGCAGGGCTCCGGCGTCGCAGGCGCCTTGCACGTTGTTCTGGCCACGCAGCGGGTTCACGCCGCAACCGGGCTTGCCCAGCTTGCCGCTGGCCAGCGCAAGGTTGGACAGGGACATGACGCCCTCCGTACCTGAGGCGTGCTGGGTTACACCCATGGCATAGTAGATGCCAGCTGCCTTGGCGTTGGCGTAGATCCTGGCAGCCTTCCGGATGTCCTCGGGATCCACCCCACAGATGAGGCCGGCAGCTTCGGGCGTGTAGGGCGCCAGGGCATCCTTCCAGGCTGCGAAGCCTTCGGTACGCTCCTCTATGAAGGCCCGGTCTTCAAGTCCTTCTGCCAGGATGACATTGGCCATGGCTGAATACAGGGCTACATTGGTGCCCGGCTTCATGGGCAGGTAGACATCGGCCTCGTTTGCCAGCTCTATGCGCCGGGGATCCGCAACGATCAGCTTGGCACCATTGCGGGCTGCCCGCTTGATGCGGGTACCGATGACCGGGTGGGTCTCGGTGGTGTTGGAGCCGGTGACAAAGATAGCGTCCTGCATGTCTATTTCGTCTATCGAATTGGTCATGGCACCGGAGCCAAGGGTGGCTGCAAGGCCGGCCACGGTTGAAGCGTGGCAGAGCCTGGCGCAATGGTCTACGTTGTTGGTGCCTATACCAGCGCGCATAAGCTTCTGGAAGAGGTAATTTTCCTCGTTGGTGCACCGGGCCGACGACATGCCCGCGATACCGTCCGGGCCAAGCCTGGCGGCAGTTTCCTTTATTTTTGCAGTGACTAGATCGAGGGCTTCCTCCCAGGAAGCTTCAACCAACTGGCCATCCTTGCGGATGAGGGGCACCTTGAGCCTGTCGGGGTTGTTCACGAAATTGTAGGCAAATCGGCCTTTCACGCACAGCCTGCCATGGTTGGACGGGCCATCGGCTGGTTCGACACCGACAATGCGGCCTCTGGAGACCAGCAGTTCCATCTCGCAGCCCACCCCGCAGTACGAACAGGTAGTCCGGACTTTTTTCTCTACATACAAGGCTCCCGGCCAGTTTGCATCCTTGGCACTCAACGCTCCGGTCGGGCAGGCAGCCACACAGGAGCCGCAGGATACACAGGTTGAATTGATGAGGAGGTCGGCAAAACCGGGACTGACAAAGGTTTTAGCTCCGCGGCTGGCAAAATCGTAGACATCGGAACACTGTATTTCATTGCAGACCCGGACGCATTTGCCGCAGAGTATGCACCGGTTGCTGTCAAGAATGAAAAAAGGATTGGACTTGTCAACCGGGAAGTCCTTGCGCTCAAGACCGGTGACCACTTTCTCGACACCGTAGCGGACAGAGTACTCATGCAGTTTGCAGTCTCCGCTCTTGCGGCAGTTGAAGCAGTCTGCCGGATGTTCGGCCAGGATCATCTCCAGGACCGTGCGTCTCAGGTCAAAAATTTCCATGGTGTCCGTACGTACAACCATGCCTTCGGTGGCTGGCATGGTACAGGCCGTAACCG
>JAVEXH010000307.1:0-4389 GCA_034004175.1 Spirochaetia bacterium | reverse complement strand
GGCGAAGGGCATCGGGATTGGCCCCGGTTGCGCGCAATCTCAGGCCAAAGGGGGTAGTTCCAAGCACAAGAGCCACCAGCAAAGCAAGGAAGATGGCCAGATAATCAGACTGGCGATGCCCGGCCAGGACAGCAATGAAGTTCTGTAGCCCACCGGGAAGCCCAGTTGACGATACCCCATCGACGTACACGAAAAGACGCGAAGTGGCCAGTTGTGGAACAGGCACCACCCCCTTGGTCCCGAATCGTGCCTGTGAAACCAGGGAAACAAGGCCCGGAGCCAGGAGGTTCAATCCCAAACCGACCACAAAGGGATCAGCTTTGGCCTTTACCGCGAAACGATCGGACAGCCACGAAGCTGCTGCCGCAACGATCATGGCTGCCAGGAGGCCCACAAAGGCCCCGGCCTGGGAGCCAACCAACACAAAGGTAAAGCCGCCTAGCAGTATGAGCCCTTCGAGGGCAATGTTCAGTACTCCCACATATTCAGTGGCAAGGCCAGCAAGTGCCACGGGCAGGAGGGGTGCCAGGACACTTACGGTTGATGAAAACAAGCCGGCAATCGCATTCATGGGGTTCCCCTGCCGCGTGCTTCCATCGAGGGCCTGCTGGGGGGGTCCATCTGCGGCTTGTCAGAGAGCTCCATCGGAAACCTGTCATGGGACTCCCGAGGCAGAGTACTGCGGGAAAGGAAACCCCTGAAGAGCTGCGAACCGGGCCGGGCTGTGATCAGTATGAGCACCAGGGCCTTTATCACCAGGGAGGCATCAGGATTTACATCAGTGAGTATGGATGCTTGCCTGCTGCCGGCATCAAGCCAGGCAAACAGCAGGGCTGCAAGGGGTACGGCGGCAGGCTTGTTGCCTGCCACCAGGGCAACACCTATGGCGCTCCATCCTATCCCACCGCTCATACCACGGATGGCTGTACCATTGGCCCCGAGGGCCAGGGACGCACCGGCAAGGCCATGGAAAGCACCGGCAGCCAGTATGGGAGCCCAGGCGAACAGCTTTACCGGATACCCCTGGAGAACTGCAAACAAACGATTCCTGCCAAACAAGTCCATCATGGCACCTGTTCTGGTGTGCTCGAAGAAAAACCAGCTCAGCAGGCACAGACCAGTGAATACCAGGGGCATGGGCGTCAATGAGGACGGCAAGGCAAGACGTGGCAGGAGTGCCGATGGTTGCACCGGCGGAAGGGCCACAAGGTTGTTGGTTGCATCCCTCAAGGGCACCGCTATGGCCCAATCCGCACCAAGCACTACGGCATAGGAAATGAGGAAGCTGGTAAGCAGGACATCGGCATCGGCAAAGCGTTTGCCTAGAGCTGGCAGCAAGGCAACCAGCACACCGGCGGCTGTTCCAGCAAGAAGGGCACTGCCAAGACCCAGGAGACCGCCTGATCCAGCAGCTCCAACAAGAGCAGCCACCAAGGCACCACTGTAAGCCTGCCCTTCCCCACCGAGACTGAAATGGCCGGCTCTGAAGGCGGAAATAGCGCCAAGGGCGCATAAGCCAAGGGGGGCTGCGCTCTCCAGCATGGACAGGAATACAGTACGTGACAGGAAAGGCAGTACAAAGAATGCCCGTAGCCCTTGTACGGGATTTGCTCCGGTGAAGGCAGCAAAAACTGCAGCCAGCAGAGCGGCAAAACTCCCGGCCACCACCAAGCGGAGTACGCTTCCCGAAGCTGGTGCGGTTGTGGAGCTCATGACAGGGCTCCGGTCAAAATGGATGCCAGACTGCCGTCATGCAGGTTTGCATTGTCCACAGGGAAGAGTCT
Source organism: Spirochaetia bacterium (assembly GCA_034004175.1). Classification (GTDB taxonomy): domain Bacteria; phylum Spirochaetota; class Spirochaetia; order Treponematales; family UBA12059; genus MIBM01. The sequence continues at coordinate 2,605 of JAVEXH010000307.1, read as the reverse complement.
GCCACGATAGAGTGCAAAAGAACGGTCAGCCAGATCAGCCAGATCCTCAGGATCAGAGGTCAGGAGCAGTACAGCCGAACCGGCGTCCCGTGCGGCCTTCAGGCGCTGGAACAACAGGGTCCGTGCAGCCATGTCCAGGCCCTGGGCCGGGTTTGCTGCCAGCACCACCAGTGCAGAGCCATCCAGTTCACGGGCTGCCACCAGACGTTGCTTGTTTCCACCTGACAGGGTCAGGACAGCCTGGTTCCTGGTACCCTTGATACCGAACGAAACCATCAGACGATCAGCATCCCTGTCCGGTTCCTGGCCCCGGGCAAAATCCATGAAACCATAGTTCTGCATACGCTTTGAAACCAGGTTGTCCTTGACCGTTGTGGTATTGCACAGACCCCTGTGCTCCCGGTCCGTAGGAAGGTAGGCCATGATTGCCGTGCGAAGCCTCCGGGGATTGAATTCGGCAATCAGCTGGTCCTGTATATAGACGGCTCCGTGATCAGGCTTGACCAGGCCACTGGCAAGGTCTTCGAGTACGTCCAGACCGTTGCCCCCGAGAGCTACAACACCTGCAATCTCACCAGAGCGGACAACCAGGTTCAGGTCCTGTATAGCATCGAAGGCTGAACCGGAAGGCGCCTTCATCGATACATTGCGTAATTCCAGCAGTGCAGCACCGGGACTGATAGTGGCATTGCTGTCAAATTCACAGGCATTGGCTCGTACTATGAGATCGGCCAGATCACACTCCTGCAACCCTGCCGCTGGCAGGGTTTGTACCACCCTGCCGTCACGCATCACAGTGATCCGGTCCGCAAGGTTGAGTATTTCCTTGGTCCGGTGCGAAATATATACAATGCCGGCTCCGGCGGTAGTCAGCCGCCGGATAAGGGCAAAAAGGGCTTCTGTCTCATGTTCGGCAAGGATGCTTGTGGGCTCGTCCAGTATGAGCACGTCTGCACCTCTGGCCAGAGCACGCAATATTTCGGCTTCCCGTTTCTGGGAATTGGGCAGGGAAGAGACAGGAACATCAGGATCCAGGCTAAAACCATAACGACCGCACAGCAGGGACAAGTCATAGGTTGCCTTCTTTTTATCATAGAAGAAGCCAGCCAGAAGTGGTTCGTGGCCAAGGGCAACGTTCTCTGCCGCCGAGAGATTGGACGCCAGCATGGAGTACTGGGGGACCAAGCCTATGCCAAGCCGCTCGGCATCCCTGTGGGAAGCAAAACGGGCCAGGGAACCGCGTACCGTAAGGGTACCGGCGTCTGGCTTCTCCAGGCCGCACATGATGCGTGCCAGTGTCGACTTGCCTGCTCCGTTCTCTCCGACCAGGGCATGGACCTCTCCCCTGCGGACCGAAAAATCGGCCCCGTCCACGGCAAGGGTACCGGTGGACGGAAAATACTTTCGGATGCCCTCTAGGCTCAGGAGTTCCATGCCCGCAAAGATACGATCAGAAGCTGGTGATGGTAAAGTCCGGTCGCCCGGCCTTCAGCTCGGCCAAGGCCGTCTCGAAGAGCCCGCGGACCTCCGCTGGCAGCGAACGGTAACCGTCTCCGTCAGGATCAAAGCCGATGTAGCCATCAGCCGCCGATACAATATCAGCCTTGCCGAAGAGTGGTACCTTGCCACCGAGTATGTCCTTTACCCGGCCAGCCACCAGTTCATCCTGGGCCAGGGTGGCACAGCCTATCACGGTGTCCGGCCCCAGGGCATAACCGCCGCCATCGAACCATACCACCGATCTGCCCCTCTCCCTGGCCGCGGCAACCACTCCCTGGCCTGCACCGCCCGCTATGGGCAGTATCACCTCTACTCCCGAGGCATACAGACCTTCTGCCAGTTCGGCTGCCTTGTTGGCATCGTACCAGTTGCCTACCTCCCGGTACTCAAGCACGAAGGCAGGATCAACGGCTTTCAGTCCCGCTTCGAAGCCAGGACGTATGAGCTGGTCCAGGGTAGGATACCGGTGGGCTGCTATGAGACCGGCCACTGGGGCAACATCCGGACTGCGCTCCTTGGTAACCAGTCCAGCCAGATAGCCCACAAGGTAGCCCTGTTCCATCTGGTTGTACAGAACGGTGTGTATGGATGAGTTGCCATCCAGATACGCATCAGCTATGAAGAAGCGGATATCGGGAAAGTCGGCGGCAATCTTGGCTGCCAGTTCGGGCAAGGCCGGGTTGGAGGTGACGATGAGGCCGAACTCCCCGGAAGAAGCTATGTCCCTGAGGCTCCCAAGCCAGGTAGACTGGTCAAAACCACCCTCTACCACCTTCATGCGTGCTCCGGGTACTGCAGCCACTGCTTCGGTGGCTCCTTGTACCAGCATCTCGTAGATGGGGCTGCCGGAAGCCACACCGGGTACAAACACGGCAACTGACTTCAGATCCGGTCCGGTATCTTTTCCGGCACAGGAAACAGCCAGCAGTATCACTGCCAGCGCTAACATCCAGGTAAATCTGCGCATACGGATCTCCTTATGAGCCGTGCTTTTCACGGTTTGATGTTGGGAGTATACTTGGCCAACAAAGGTGTGGCGATGTGCTGAAGCTATCGCTGCGCCAAGCTTACGTTAAAGGTCAACTTGGATGCACTCCGAAAAATC
>JAVEXH010000306.1:0-4410 GCA_034004175.1 Spirochaetia bacterium | reverse complement strand
GCCTGCGGGCATTCTACGAGCGCAACTACCGGGCAGACCGCATGGCCATCATCGTAGTGGGAGACCTTGACGTACAGGCCACTACCAAGGCGGTGGAACAGGAATTCTCCTTCCCGAACCCCGATGGCGTGGTGAGGCCCCGGGAACTCTTCCCCGTGGCAATCTCCCAGGAGATGAGCTTTGCATCCACCTTCCATCCTGACTTTGACCGGTCAGTGGTCACCTACAGCAAGATCGTGCCATACGACCACGAAACCACGATAGGCGACTATGTGGACATGCTTACCATGCGGATAGCCGCGGAGGCCATAAAACTACGCCTGTCTGACCTGAACCGCTCGGGACGCATGGCCTGGCAGGATGCCTTCTTTGACGACGATTACTTCTTCGGCGGCACCAGGCTGTACGCCTTCTCCCTGACCGCGGCTGACGGCCGTGAACTGGAGGCCTTCTCGGACCTGGCCCGGGAAGTTGAACGCCTCCGGCGGCATGGCTTTACCGACAGTGAATACCTGCGGACCATGGATCAGTGGCGCCGCTGGCTCGGTACCCTGAATGTCGAAGACAACGACCTCCGGAGCCGCGGCTTTACCGACGAGTACGTGCGTAATTTCATGTACGCCGAACCAGTCCCCGGCGTAATCAACGAACGGGTCTACATCCGGGAAACCCTGGACACAATGAAGGTCGACAAGCTGAATGCAGCGGTCAAGACCATGCTCGGTTCCGACGAGGGCTTTGTAGCCCTCAGGGCAAAGAGCATTCCAGCCACAGGGGAAACTTCCGGCAGTCCGTCGGCTGCACTGTCTTCATCGCAACTCGCTGACGCCTTCGAGGCCCAACTGGAAGAAGCCCGGGCGGCACAACTGGAAGCCTATGTGGCGGCTGTGGGAGAAGGCGGCCTGTTCGACGACCTGCCTGCCCCGGGGGCCATAGCCGAGGAGAGAAGCCATCCGAACAGCGTGACCGAGCTGGTGTTGGCCAATGGAGCACGGGTACTCCTGAAGCCCACGAACTATGACCGGGATTCCATCAGTTTCATGGCCTGGTCAGCTGGTGGCTACACAGCCCTTCCGGTGGAAAAGCAGCTGGCGGCCATGCTGGCTCCGAGTCTCATGTCTTCCGCCGGCCTCGGCGCACTGGACCAGATACGGATACAGGAACTCACAGCCCTGTCCCAGGTCTCCCTTTCCTGGAGCATAGGCGAGGATGCCACCGTGATGGATGGCAAGCTGCACAGCAAGGACCTGGAAACCTTCCTGCGCCTGGTCTATCTGACTTCGGTCGAACCAGGCAGGGACTCCATGGCCTTCCAGGCTGGACGGGACCGGGCCGTAGACCAGATTGCTCCCTTCGTGAGTGCTCCGGGTTACCGGTTCGAGTCTGCATGGAGCACGCACCTGTTTGACGGCAACCCGCGTACAAAAGGCCTGGACCCTGCAGCCATCAAGGCCCTGGACTTCAGCGACGTCAGGGACATTACTACAGGCGCCCTTGGCAAGGCATCGGCCTTCACCTACGTGCTGGTTGGCGATTTCAAACCGGACGAAGTGAAGGCCCTTATAACAAGGCACATTGGTGCAATACCGGCTGGCAATCCAGCAGGACCGGCCGGCAATCCGGAGACTCCGGAATGGATAGAGCCGATGCGCCCGCGTGCCGATGGCGGGGTCCGGGTAGACTACCCCATAGGTCGCGAACCGCGGACCAGCGTAAAGATCGTCTGGGCAGGAGAAGCCTCCTGGAGCCAGGAAAGGGAAATCGGGCTTGGCTTGATGGCCCAGGCCCTGAACAACCGCCTGCTCGATGCCCTCAGGGAAGAACTGGGTGGAATCTATGTCTCATCCAGCCAGGGCAAGTTCGCAAAGACGCCTACGGAGCAGTATGTCATGATCGTGTCCTTTGACACCGATCCGGCGCGGGCCGACGAACTGATAGGCAAGGTACTGTCCGAGGTAGCCAGCCTGGCCGATGGCAGCTTCCCGACAATGTACGTGGACCAGATCCGGGCAGCCACCCAGCGCAACTATGATTCCAGATACCGGACCAACGATTTCTGGACCCGCAACCTGCTTTCAGCCGTGGCTACAGGGCAGAATTTCGAGATACTCGGCAGGGCCAGAAAAGCTCCTGATCTCGCAGATGCAGAGATTTTCAGGACCCTCGCAGCAGAACTGCTGGTACCGGAGAGGTCTTTCATCTATGTCATGAGTCCGGAGGCTTCCGAATAAAAAACGCGGCAGCTACCGGGCAAAGATTCCGGTAGCTGCCGCGCACTCATCCTTGAAGCTGTCGGACAGCGAGCCCCGGACCCTACAGGAACGGCACATAGTCAAACAGGAAAACCAGCCCTGCAATGACCACCAGAGCCGGCAGGAAGTCACCGGTGCGGACCTTGCGGAGACCGAGCAGGTTAATGCCTATCATCACGATGAGGGCACCGCCGACAGCGGACAACTCGGTGAGCATGGTCTCCGACACGTAGGGCTTTATCTGTACGGCCAGCAGGGTCAGGGCACCCTGGTAGACCAGCACTGATATAGCCGAGAAGCCGACGCCTATGCCCATGGCGCCGGCGAACATGATGGCAACGACGCCGTCCATCACACTTTTGGTAAGGATAAGGTCGTAGTCACCTTCCGCTCCGGCCTTGAATGAACCGACCAAGGCCATGGCACCCACACAGAACAGCACGGAGGCGTTGAGGAATCCGAAGGCAAAACTGCTCCCACTTGCAGCACCACCTTCGGCAGTACCTTCGGAGGTGCCTGAGCTTGCATCTTCGGTAGCCGAATCCACAGCAGCCCCGGTTTCCGGGCCGGCTTTGCCTTTCGGCGTGAAGCGGACCCTGAGCCACTCACCGAAACGGAAGATTGCCCCCTCTATATCCAGTGCCGTTCCGGCAAGTCCGCCGATAATCAAACTGAGGGCAAGGGCAAGGATGTGGGAACCGCCAAGGGCCATGCTGAAGCCTATGACCAGGGAGATGATTCCGGTGGCGGTAAAGATCGTGTCCCTGGACTTTTCGGAGAAGCCCTTGCGCATCAGGAGGCCTATCGCCGTACCGATCACGATGAGGACGGCATTGATGATGGTTGCTATCATGGAATACTCCGGAAGGTGCAGGATTGGCGGATCCGACCCGTACGCGGCCACTGATACAGAAGCAGGCTGCGGCAAGCTTGACCGCTGCATGGTTCCTTATATACTATGACGATGCGAAAGGCGGAAACGATCATGGAAACGACGCTGGAAGCACTGAAATCCCCGGATGCCAGGCCAGCGACTGGTGGGAAAATATACTGTGCCAACTGCATCCACTGCAAGCTGGTTCCCTCCCCCGCAGGCGGTGGCCGTTACTACCTCAGGGTACGTTGCGAGGCCGGCAAGTGGCGCAAGAAGCTGGGCGAAGAGAAAATCTACAAGTATTTCACGGTGGCACGCCGCAGCCTTGACCACTGCGACAGCTACGAAGACATGGGCGATGGTCCGGAGTTCATAAAAGACCTGCGTGACAGCCTGCCTGCCAGCGACGAACTGTACAGCCCGTCGTAACAGCAGGATACACACACATCATCGGCTCAGGAGCCACCTGGAAGCTGATCTCCCAGGGTTGTCCTGATCTATCACATCAATGCACGTCCGGAGCGCCTTCATGGAATCGTCATATACCGCTTTGGATGCCTATTTCGGCTTGCCCAGAGCGCCTTTGCTGTTCACCCGCTTTGATGGGGACCTGGTGGGCCTTGCCAGGGCCTACGAGAACCTCTCCTTCCCCGGGCTGCCTTACGCCGATGCCACCATGGATGGGGTTGAACCCCGGGTCAGATTCCAGTGCTCGGATGGCGAGACTGTCTGCGCCTACCCCCAGCTCAGGCTTACCCGCGTGCCGGGAAGCCCTTCCTACAATGCCCGCGGCGGAGTCTACGAGGTTCTGAGGGATCCCAAGCCACAGCCGGGACCGGCTCCGGATGAATCCCTGATCTTCGAGACAGCAGTGCTGGCCTCCCGGTATCCGTACGAACCCGATCCAGGTCCCCTCCCCAGGCCACCAAGAGGCCTTCCCACTGAATTCCAGCGGGATCTGCTTGAACTGGTCATAACCGGACCGCATCCTGACCGCGGCTTCGAGATCCTGCGTGAATCGGATTTCCTGGCCGCCTACTGGCCGGAGATCGACAGCCTTTACGGGGTCAGCCACGCCAAGGACTTCCATCCCGAGGGGGACGCCTGGCGCCATACCCTTGAAACCTTCAGCCACCGCAAGGCCCCTGACCTGCTGTTGTCCCTGGCCCTGCTGCTCCACGATACCGGCAAGCCGGATGCGATAAGCTCCGAAGGCAGGCGTTTTGACCGGCATTCGGAGCTGGGCGAGCGTACGGCCAGATCCTTCCTGTCACGCCTGGGCTA
>JAVEXH010000305.1:0-4413 GCA_034004175.1 Spirochaetia bacterium | reverse complement strand
CGGATGGGATTCTTATCTATAAGTATTTTTGTTAACTATGTACCATGCTAGTATCCCTGAGTAACGCTGTCAAGAAATATCTGTGTGATTTTTACAAAATGCCATGATATGTCAGATATCAGCCAGCTTGACCAAACTGCCCCTGGGGTAGCATATTCCTTGCACAGGCTTTGATGGAGAAGAGTAAGCGGTGCATCGCGTCCCGAGAGAGGAAACCCGCAGGAGTCCGAACGGCTCCCAGGCTGGAAGGTTTCCGTCGCAATCCCGCCGAAAACCACTCCGGAGCCGCTTCCGTGAACGCAGGTACAACAGGGCTTCCGGCCCGCGATGTGGTACCGCAAGTAATGGCAGCCGGGTTCGCCCGTTACAGCGGAACGAGTGCGGCTGTGGATGCGGCCTTGCCCTGCAGGCAAGAGTCGTCTCGGCCGAAGTAAGGTGGTACCGCGGATTCCCGCGAGCCGCCCCGACGTTGTCGGGTTGCGGCGGGCATTTGGATGCCGGCATTCGGGTCTTTTATCCCGGATTGCCTGGATAACCGTCCAAGGGCCTCGAGGGGGTTCGTCCTTACGCACAGTGCCGGAATCTGTTTCCGGTGTGGTTGCGTGTGGACGCAGCCCGCCTGGAGGCTTTTTCCGTCTATGCGGGCTCAGACCCCGCAGAGGAGTACCAGAATGGCACATCCCGTAGAGACCCTTCGCCATTCCCTGTCCCATGTCATGGCCGAGGCCGTGGTAAAGCTGTATCCGGGCACCAAGGTAGCCATAGGACCTGCCATAGATGACGGCTTCTACTATGACTTCCAGTTTGCCTCGCCCATCCAGCCTGACGACCTGCCGGCCATCGAGAAGGAGATGCGCCGCATCATAGCGGGCAATGCAGCCTTCAAGCGCGTCGATGTATCCAAGGCAGAGGCATTGAAGATGTTTGCCGATGAGCCCTTCAAGATCGAGCTGATAGAAGGCCTGGAAGACGGCACCATCAGCATCTACGAGCAGGGCGCCTTCCGCGACCTGTGCCGGGGGCCCCATGTGGATTCGACCCGGGATCTGCGCCCGGATTCCTTCAAGCTGCGCTCCATTGCCGGTGCCTACTGGCGGGGAGACGAGAAGCGGCCCATGCTTACCCGTATCTATGCCTACGCCTTTTCCTCAAAAGCCGAACTTGAAGCCCACCTGAAGATGCTCGAGGAGGCCGAGAAGCGGGACAACCGCAAGCTTGGCAAGGAACTGAACCTGTTCAGTACCCACGAAGAAGCCGGTCCGGGGCTCATCTACTGGCATCCCAAAGGCGCCCGTTTCAGGGTGGAGCTGGAAAACTGGTGGCGTGATGAGCACTACAGGAACGGCTACGAACTGCTGTTTACCCCCCATATCGGCAAGAGCTGGCTCTGGGAGAAATCAGGTCACCTCGGTTTCTACAAGGAGGGCATGTATGCCCCCATGGAGATCGACGATGACAAGTACTATGTAAAGCCGATGAACTGTCCCTTCCACATCATGATCTACAACAACGATGTGCACTCCTACCGCGAACTGCCCCTGCGCTGGGGCGAGCTGGGCACCGTGTACCGCTACGAGCGGGCAGGGGCGCTCCATGGTCTCATGCGGGTGCGTGGTTTCACCCAGGATGATGCCCACATCATCTGTACTCCGGAGCAGATCGAAGACGAGATAGCCGAAGTGCTGCGCTTCAGCCTCTTCATGCACAAGACCCTGGGCTTCAAGGAGATCAAGGCCTATCTGGCCACCCGCCCAGCCGGCGATGGGGCGGTAGGTGAGCCCGAAATGTGGGATACCGCACTGGAGAGCCTGCGCAAGGCCGTTGACAAGGAAGGTCTGGCGTATGAGGTCGACGAGGGCGGCGGTGCCTTCTACGGCCCCAAGATAGACCTGAAGGTGAAGGACGCCATAGGCAGGGAATGGCAGTTGACCACGATACAATTCGACTTCAACGAGCCCGAGCGCTTCGACATGACCTATGTGGATGCCGACGGCCAGAAAAAGCGGCCCTACATGGTTCACCGGGCCCTGCTGGGCTCCATAGAGCGTTTCTTCGGCGTATACCTGGAACATACCGCCGGTGCCTTCCCTCTGTGGCTGGCTCCCGAGCAGGTTGCCGTTATCCCCGTCGGAGCCGACTTTGCCGCATATGCGGCAGAAGTGGCAGCGGAGCTCAAAAAGAGTGGCCTCCGGGCCCGGGCCATGCTGTCCGACGAGCGCATGAACGCCAAGATCCGTGATGCCCAGAACCAGAAGATTCCATACATGCTGGTGGTTGGTGCCAGGGAGCGGGATGAAGGAACAGTGGCTGTGCGGGTCAGGGACGGCAGGCAGCTGGCTCCGCAGAAGGTGGCTGAATTTGCTGCCTATGCTGCGGGGCTCATTGCGGAACGTTCACTGGAACTGTAGACTACAGACCTGATGGAGCCCATGACCAGAACAAGCATAGTGCCCAGGTGGAGCCTCGCTCTCATCCTGGGCCTGTCATTCATAGCCTGCCTCATGCTTGTACTCCTGCGGTATGGCCTTACAAGGCATTTCTCCCAGGGATATCTGGTGTGGAACCTCTTCCTGGCGGCGGTGCCCATCGGCATCGCCTGGCTGGGGGAGTACGGCGTGGCCCGGTGCACGTCGGTCCGCCTTGCACCGGCCTGCGGCTTTGCAGCGTTTCTTGTCTGGCTGCTTTTCTTTCCCAATGCCCCGTATCTCTTCACTGATTTCATACATGTAGTACGGAAGGCCAACCTGGGCTATGTAGCGGCAGACTGGCTTTCTCCCATGGATCTGCTGTGGTACGACATTGTCATGAACTCGGCCTTCTCGTTTGTGGGCCATTATATGGGTCTTGTGTCGGTGTACATCATGCACGGGACCATGATGCGACTCTTCGGGCGTCCCCTCGGCTGGGCCATGATGCTGCCGGCTGTCCTGCTGTCGGGCTTCGGCATCCATCTAGGCCGGTTCTCCCGCCTGAACAGCTGGGACCTGTTCCTGAACCCCCTCGAAGCCATCTCTGCAATAGGAGATGCCATGGCGGTTCCATCTGCCTTGCTCTTCTCCCTGGTCTTTGCCTTTTTCATCGGACTGACGTACCTGATTTTCTACATCAGCAAGCGTGGTCATATCGGAGGATTCGACAAGCAGGACTGATCGGACCAGGCAGACGGATTCCCGCCTGGGCCAGATCCCTAGCGATCAGTCCTTCGCTGGCTGGACCGGATAGTCGCTCCCGTACGGATACTCCTGGAAGGCCGCGAGTACCGCTGTGCCTGTGGTGCTGTCCAGGCTGGACAGGACAAAGGGACCATTGGATATCAAGGCATGTCCATGTTTCTCGATGAAGGTGATGGATGCCTGGTATCGTCTGGCTGCCTGTTCCGGGTTGACCAGGCCGTTGAGCTCTGGTGGCACCCACTGCAATTCCAGCAGTTTCCGGTATTGTGCCAGAATCAGGTCGACAGTCTGCGGAGAAACCAGGCTCAGGTCTGGCTGCAAGTCTGTCTGCAAACCCGTGGCGGTGCTCTCGGCTGAAAATTGGGCCAGCACTTGGTCCAGGACCTCACGAAGATCCCATGGCAGGCTTACCCTGGTATCCCAGCCAGCCTCGGGGCTGCTTGCGTAGTTACCCGCATAGGTGATGTCATCCTTGCTTGTTTCTATGCCATTGTGCCACCGGAAAGGCCTCCCGGGAGTTCCGGCTGGATCTGGCAACTCATCCCCGGAAGCCCGGTCGGTGCCGGAATACAGGCCAGCCTTGGGAAGAGGTATGCCTTCGGAGACCAGCTCGGCCAGTGTCCAGTAAAACCTGTTCGTCAGGTCAGCCGGACTGGCTTGATCACTGTTTCCAGGGGATGCATTGTCTGCATTCTGGATATGGAGCACCCGGAGCACCCGTGTGCCATCAGGACCTGCTTCAACACTGGCGGTACGCAGGAACCTGCCGGATAATCCAGCTTCCGGGCCCAGCTTCAGCGGAGAGCTGAACCGGCCCTTGCTGGTCAGGTAGCTGTCATGGTGGAAGGCAAGGTAAACGCGTACCGCCTCCTTGAGGCCTGTCTCCAGGACTTTGAGGCTGTCTGACAGCTTGTCAGACTGCTTGTCTTCTCTGTCTGACTGCGCCTCCGCAGTTCCGACAGTCAGCCTGTCGAGCTCTGGATTACGGTACTGCCACCAGGCCGTATCGGCCCCGCCAGGCAGGAAACCGAACCGGGGAGCGTACTGCCGGGCTATGGTCAGATCCCAGGAAGGGGTGCCGGTCCTTGGAGCCCAGGCTTCAAGGTAGATGTGAAAGGCCAGGTCCGCCGGGTCGGAATAATAAGCTGTTGCCAGAGCCGAGCGGTCGCGTTCCAGCAGTTGTACCCTGATGCCGGCCTTTTCAAGCCGGGAGGCCAGGTAGCGGCCTGCAGGCAGGCGT
>JAVEXH010000304.1:0-4421 GCA_034004175.1 Spirochaetia bacterium | reverse complement strand
ATAGGCATAACGTTTCAGGGCAGGGGATCCAAAACCGTCGGCGGTATGCACCAGGGTCACCTTTTCAAAACCTGTCTCCACAGCCTCGCGCTGGCGTATCAGGGAGTTGGTGAACTGATGGACCACCAGCATGCGGTTGCCCGGCAACTCATGTTCAGCCAGATAGGCCTCCATCAGGGCCTGGGCCACATTCAGCTCGTCCCCGGTTACATAGCCCAGTTCCTGCATGGGCTTCAGGGTACGCCATTCCGGATCAAGGGCCAGATGTACATTGGGATGGTGCAGGAAGGGCAGCATGGACGAAAGGGCATGCTCCACATCGTACTTTCCTATCTGGTGATCCAGAAACACCAGCCAGCCGCGCTCGGCGGCAAACTGGACATATTCCTCCACGACAGACTTCCGGAGCAGGCCGATTTCCCCATCAGGCCAACAGGTGCCGTAGATGATATAGAAGGCAGGCACCACACCCATCCCGCCGTTGGCATCATCATACAGCTGCGCATAACCCAGCAGAAAGGGCGCCAACTCTTCCTTCGTATACTCCCCGAGTATTCCCATTGACGAGGCACCGGGTTTTCCATAGAAGGCGAGTATCTGGTTTTCATCCAGCACCGACCGGGCGGCAGGACGTTCGGCAGAAGTCTCGCCGGCGGAGAAGGGTACAAGCGGAAGGGCTGGTAAGGGTGCCTCCAGGGTGCCCACCGGTGGTTCATAGGCAACCAGTTCATCGACAGTCTCCTGCAAGCCAGACAATTCCCCCGGGGATGGTTCAGGTATGGCTGGTTCCATCGCTGCTGGTTCCATCGGGGCAGAGGACACCAGAAGCATCACCGAGGCAAGAAAAGCAAGGCTGGACAGGGTCACCAGAGTGGAGCGGAAGAATCTGAGAGCAGGCATCGGGCATCCTCGTTGTATCGTGATGGCAAGACGGTCTTTGTGCTGCGCAGACCTGTCCAATCCTCAGTATCGGCCTGCCAGCCCCATCTCAAGAGGGTGCGCTCAACAGAGAGCTAGGCTAAAGACGATTTCCGGTCGATAATGAAGGCGATGAAACCAGGAAAAACCACGACACCAGCGATAGTCAGCCCACTGTTCATGGTGCTGGCCCTGTTCTGCTCTGCCCAGGGGGCTCTGGCCCAATCTGCTTTCCCAGCCCTGCCTGATGACAAACCCTTGTCCGGTATACCCGACAGTGCTGATATCAGGATCAGGCTATGGACCAGTCTGATCAGTGCCAGACCGGCTTCCGTGATGGCCATGAAGCCAAAAACCGAGACCAATCCTTGGGGATCCTGGCGACTCAGTATGGATCGTGGTCAGGATGCCTTCTACCTGTCCATAATTCCCGCACGGCAGCCCCTGCCAGCAGCAAACACTGGTACCAGTCCGAGCCCCTACATCGCCCCGGTCCCAGCCACCTCCGGAAACACCCCTGTCTCCTACGCCCAGTACACCCAGGGCACCTGGATAATCAAACGATCCAGTTCCACCGGAGACTTCCTGCAGGTAAAGATTTTCCTGCGCTCGGACCCAGGTACCTTTGCCCGTATATATCCCTTCGGCGAACGCTCGCGCATGGACATAGTGGCCTACGGCGGCGTTTTGTACCGGGAAGTGATAGTGCCGCTTTCCTTTGAAGACAGCCTGCGGTCGCCCCTGTCCCGGATCATCCGACTGACATCCGATGTGGTCGACTGGAGCCTGTTCTCCCCCGACCCTGCCCTGCATGCCGAGACAAGAAGCCTTGCAGCTTCGATACGCACATGGCTTCCTGGCCTGCGCTATGGTGACGACGGGGCACTGGACGCAGACGGCAGGCCGGTCTACATAGCCAGCTTGCTGCCCCAGGGTCCGTTGCCCGGTCTCAACTGCTCGGGCTTCGTCAAGTGGATAGCCGACGGCATACTGCACCCCCTGACCGGCTCCTGGCTGTCGGTCGCTGCCATCAAGGAGCGTATGACCGACTGGCGGGGCAGCTCGTTCACCGAACGCTTCGAGGAAACCCACGACCCCTTCTTCGGTCTGGACTGGTCACGGGCCCTGGCCAAGGAAGCCTGGCAGGTCATGTATCCCGGGCGCAATGAGGATTCTCCCCTGGCCCATGATGTAAGCGACCCACCTTTTGCCCTGATTGTAAACGACAGCAGCCCCGTAAACGGCGGCTCGTCGTACCGCAGCTTCACGGACAATTTCGACGATGCAGGTATAGAGATGTCCGGTCTGAAGGCTACCCTCTTCATGCTGGCTTCCCGGGAACCAGGGCGTTTCTACCTGGCCCAGTTCAATGCACAGGATCCACAGCCACCCAGCCTCAGACGGTACTTCCACATAGCGGCGCTCTTCCCCTATTTTGACACCGACGGTATCTTCAAGGTGGCAGTCTTCGAGAGTGCCGAAGAAACCAGCCTGGACCGCATCCTTGGGTCCCGTCTGTACGAGTACGTGAAGCTTGTCCGCATGCCAGCCTCGGCCCGCTTTGAACCGCCCCTGCTTGGCCCCCCTGCTGAAGCAACCGCGGCAGAGATCCAAGCCACAACCGGCAGACCATGAGGGTACGCTTCCTTGGCACCGGCACAAGTCACGGTATACCCGTGCTGGGCTGTGCCTGCCCGGTCTGCACCTCTGCCGATCCACGTGATCGCCGCTACCGTACATCGCTGCTGATACGCGGCAATGAAGGCGAGAGCATCCTGATAGACGCCGGTCCCGAATTCAGGCTGCAGGGCCTGGCTGCGGGCTTGCAGAGGCTGGATGCAGTGCTGATTACCCATGCCCATGCCGACCATGTGCACGGCCTGGACGATGTACGCCCCCTTACCCGCAAAAACACACTGGCTGTCTGGGCTTCGGAAGAGGATGCAGAGGAACTGCGCCTGCGCTTCTCCTATGCCTTCGCTGGCGGGCAGATCGGCGGGGGCAAACCCAGACTGGACCTCAGAGTGATTCCTGAAAAAGGCATCCGCATCGGCAGGCTGGACATCTTGCCCATACCAATCATGCACGGTACCAGGCTGGTCTACGGCTACCGGATAGGCCGTCTGGCCTATCTCACAGACTGCTCCCACATTCCTTCTGAATCCATGGCCCTGCTGAAAGGTCTTGATGTCCTGATCCTTGACGCCCTGCGCCCCCGGGTGCATCCCACCCACCTGTCAACACAGCAGGCCTTTGCACTGGGTCGGCAACTGATGCCAAAGCAGATGTATCTGACCCATCTATGCCACGACCAGACCCACACCCAACTGGAGACCCTCTGTACCGATGCCGCTCTGCCCTTCCCGGCAGCCCCCGGCTATGACGGCCTGGAGTTCGAAGTCACATAAAAAGGGTTGCACGGTTACAAAAAAGGGCTGCCGTGAGGGCCTTCCGACCCTCGCAGCAGCCCTTGTCCTATCATCATGTGGTCAACGGCACCCTGGAATCAGTTGCCCACCCGTATCCTGCGCCATACATCGTTGTACAGCTGCAGGGTCTCGCGGCCGAGGTCTTCCTTGAACTCAGCCCCGTCCAGATCCTCGAAGGCGTAGTTGGGGGTTACCGTCATCAGGTCCCTGGCAGGCACATTGGGGGATGGCAGCATCAGGTAGTCGGCTATCCTGGCTGCAATGTCCGGCCTGAGTATGAAGTTGATGAAGGCATAGGCATTGTCGATGTTTTTGGCCCCTTTGAGTATGCAGAAGCTGTCCATGTAGGCCGACATGCCCTCCTTGGGGAAGAAGAAGGCCACCTCGTCGTAGCGGCTTTCATCGTATTCCAGGAACACATTCTCGGCATAACCCTGGACCACCCAGAACTCGCCGGCGGCAAAGCCCTTGGCAAAGGCTTCGGCGTCAAACTTGACCAGGTTGGGCTTCCAGCGCTCCACCACCTGCCTGGCCTCCTCAAGCCTGGCCAGGTCGGTCTCGTTCACCGAATAACCGAGGTAGCGCAGGGCGCCGCCCAGGACCTCGCGCATGTCGTCAAGCATGGTCATGCGGCCCTTGAGATCTTCCCGCTCGAAGATGTTCCAGCTCTTCTCGAAATCGGTCACCTTGGTGGTGTTCACGGAGATGCCTGCGGCACCCATCATGTAGGGTACACTGTACTTGTTGCCTGGATCAAACTTGATGCGAGCCAGGGCCTTGGGATCCAGGTTCTTGTAGTTCGGAACCTTGGACAGGTCAATCGGCTCCACGAAGCCATCGGCTATCATGATGGACACATAGTCGCCCGAGGGAACCACAAGGTCGTAGCCTGAACCACCAGCCACCAGCTTGCTGTACATTTCCTCGTTGGACGCGTAGGAGTCCTCTATGACCTTGATGCCGGTCTCTTTGGTGAAGTCCTTCACCACGTCTTCGGGGATGGAGTAGGTCCAGTTGTACAGGTACAACTGTTTGGCGCCACCGCCGCACGAAAGTGCAAGGACAGCCACAACC
>JAVEXH010000303.1:0-4430 GCA_034004175.1 Spirochaetia bacterium | reverse complement strand
CATTCCTTCGGGGCATCCCGAGGGCTATTTCGAGGCCTTTGCCAACATTTACCGCAATTACATCGGTGCCCTGGCCAAGTTGCAGGCCGGGCAGAAGCTGACTGAAGCCGACCTGGACTTCCCCTCCGTGGAGATGGGTCTGGACGGCGTGAAGTTCATAGGCAAATGTGTGGAAAGCTCGCGCAAGGGCGCAGCCTGGACCGATTTCTGAGCTGAAGCATCAACTGGTGATTATGTGATGCATCGGCTGGTGATGTTCCGGTGCATCGATTTCGTACACAGGGAGGATATCATGGGACGACCGGTTACCTTGTTTTCTGGCCAGTGGGCCGATCTCGGGTTTGACGAATTCTGCGGCAAGATAAAGTCCTTCGGCTATGACGGTGTGGAGATTGCCTGCTGGGGCGATCACATGGACGTGAAACGGGCGGCCACCGAGCCGGCCTATGTGGCCGAGCGCAAGGCCATCCTGAAGAAGCACGGTCTGTCGTGCTGGGCTCTGGGTGCCCATCTGGCCGGCCAGTGCGTCGGTGACCTCTGGGATCCGCGACTGGATGGTTTTGCCCCTGCTGACTGCAAGGGTCAACCTGAAAAGATCCGCGCCTGGGCCATCCAGGAGATGAAGTACACCGCCCAGGCCGCCAAAAATATGGGTTGCAAGGTAGTCACCGGCTTCATGGGCAGCCCGGTCTGGAAGTACTGGTACTCCTTCCCCCAGACCAGCGACGAGATGGTCAGCGATGCCTTCAAGGAAATTGTAAAGCTCTGGACACCCATCCTGGATGAGTTTGACGCCTGTGGTGTGAAGTTTGCCCTGGAAGTACATCCGACCGAGATCGCCTTCGATTATTACACCGCAGAGCGCTTGCTTGCGGAGTTCAAATACCGCCCGGCTCTTGGCTTCAACTTCGACCCGTCCCACCTGATCTGGCAGGGCGTTACACCCCATGTCTTCCTGCGCGACTTCGCGTCCAAGGTGTACCACGTGCACATGAAGGATGCTGCGGTAAACCGGGACGGCAAGGGCGGCCTCCTGGGCTCGCATCTGGCCTTCGGCGACAACCGCCGGGGCTGGAATTTCCGCTCCCTTGGTCATGGGGATGTGGATTTCGAGAGCATCATCCGTGAGCTCAATGCCTGCGGTTACCAGGGCCCCCTGTCAGTGGAATGGGAAGATTCCGGTATGGAACGGGAGTACGGTGCCCGAGAAGCCTGTGCCTTTGTCAGGAAAACTGATTTTGCCCCATCGTCCCTGGCCTTCGATGAAGCGATGAAGAAGTGATGGAGGCACGGAGCTTTTCATCCGCCACGGCCGCTAGGCCGGATCCAGCGGATGTAATCCTCCAGGTGGAGGGCATCAGCAAGGAATTCTCTGGTGTGCGGGTGCTGTCCGACCTTACCATCGATATCCGCCGTGGTGAGATCATGGGTCTCATCGGGGAGAACGGTGCGGGTAAGTCGACCCTCATCAAGATCATCAGCGGCATCTACCAGCCCAGTTCGGGAAAATTGCATCTGGACGGCAAGGAAGTCGGGATCCCCGATTACATCACGGCCAAGGGGCTGGGCATTGCCATCGTTCCTCAGGAATTCAATCTGATAAACACCTTGTCGGTATACGAGAACATCTTCCTGGGCAACGAGATCAAATTGCGCTCCGGCCTGCTGGACAAGAGGCGCATGCGGGAAGAGGCTACGGCCCAGCTGGCTCGCCTGAAGATGCCTGTCGGGGTGGACCGCCTCATAAGCAGCCTGAGCGTGGCCGAGAAGCAGATGGTGGAGATATCGAAGGCCCTGCTGCTGCAGGCCCGGATCCTCATCATGGATGAACCGACTACCACGCTGACCGGGCGGGAAGTCGAGACCCTCTTTGTGCTGATGCACCAGCTGAGCAAGCAGGGTGTCACCATCATCTTCGTGTCCCACAAACTCCATGAGATCAAGGAGATCTGTGACCGGGTGACGGTTCTGCGTGATGGCGAGCTTATCAGTATCGATTCGGTAGCCGATGTCGACGAGCGCGACATAGCACGCAAGATGATCGGCCGGGATTTCCAGCAGGTCTTTCCGGTCAAACAGCCGCGCGCTGATGGCGAGTTGGTTCTCGAGGTGAAGAATCTAGGCATCAAGAAACTGTTGCATGATATTGATTTTTCGTTGCGTAAGGGTGAAATCCTCGGCTTTGCCGGCCTCGTCGGAGCCGGGCGTACTGAGCTGGCGGAGGCCGTGATGGGGCTCAGGCGGATTGATTCCGGCAGCATCATGGTCCGCGGAAACCAGGTGAGGATCCGTGATGCCCGCGATGCGGTAAACCTGGGCCTTGGCTATCTGAGCGAGGACAGGCAGGGCAAGGGTATAGTCCAGAATTTTACCATCCCCCAGAATATCACCTTGATCTCCATGGGGCGGTATCTGCGTCATGCGCTGATAGACAAGTACGCCGAGGCTGACAAGACCAGGGAGTACGTTGGAGCCTTCAATATTGTGGCGTCGTCGATGAGGCTGGCCCTGCGCTTCCTGAGCGGCGGCAATCAGCAGAAGGTCTACCTGGCCCGCTGGGTTGATACCAATCCATCGATACTTATCCTGGACGAGCCGACCAGGGGTATCGACGTCAACGCAAAACGGGAAATCTACGAGTTCATCCACCGCCTGTCCGATCGCGGTATCTCGTGCATCGTCATCTCTTCTGAAATGGAAGAAGTGATCGGACTGTGCAGCCGGGTGTACGTAATGAGGGAAGGTTCCATCGCCGGCTGCCTCGAGGGTGAGCATATCTGCGAGGAAGAAATCATGTTCCATGCCACGGGCATCAAGGGGAAGGCGAATTGATGGATGACACGAAGAACACGATAGGCGGTTCGATAACCGCATACTTCAGGAACTTCAAGCTGAGCGAGCATTCCACCGGAGCCGGCTTCGTGCTATTGTTCCTGCTGGCCGTAATCGTAGGCTGGCCGAATTTCCTGCAGCTGCGCAACCTTATGAACATCATGCGCCAGATTTCCTACACGGGCATCATAGGCCTGGGCATGACGCTGATCATCATCTCCGGAGGCATAGACCTGTCGGTCGGTTCGATGGCAGCTTTCACCGGGGGAATCACGATCCTGTTCCTGAACCTGTTTCCCGGCGATTCATATCTGGGAGTATCCCTTGCGGTGCTGTTTTCGGTGCTCTTCGGTGCCTTGTGCGGGTTGTTCAATGGCCTCCTGGTGACCAAGGGCCGCATAGCCCCGTTCATTGCCACCCTGGGAACGATGTCCATCTTCCGGTCGTTCATCCAGTACGTGTCGGGTGCGGGGAATATCCTTTCAGGCAGTTCCCACTATGCCGAGATCGGCTCAGGCATCTTCCTGGGCATCCCGGTGCCTGTCTGGGTCTTTCTGGGTACGGCGGCCGTCTTGCATATCCTGTTGAACAACACCAGGATCGGCCGCTATATCTGCGCGGTCGGGGCCAATGATCAAGTAGCACGCTATTCTGCCGTGAACGTGGCCATGACACGTCTGGTGCCGTACATCATAACCGGTGCCACGGTGGGTATGACTGCCCTGCTGTGGTCTTCCCGGCTTAACTCCATAAACTCCAGCGACTGTGCCTATTACGAACTGGATGCCATCGCCGCCGCGGCGATCGGTGGTACCTCCATGTCCGGTGGCAAGGGAACCATCATCGGTACGGTAATGGGAGCCATCATGCTGGGAATGATAAACAATATGCTGGTGCTGGGAGGAGTGTCTTCCTATCTGCAACAGGCTGCCAAGGGTTTTGTAATAATTGCGGCTGTATTGCTGCAATACAATAAGAGGGTCTGAACGGAGGATTTTATGAAGAGAGTTGCATTGCTTCTGCTCACTTCCGCATTACTCGCATCGATTCTGGTTGTTGGCTGTACGAAGAAAGTCGAGCCTCCAAAAGTAACCAAGATCGGCATTTCCATCCCCAGTGCTGATCATGGCTGGACCGGTGGTATCGTCTGGTGGGCCAACAAGGCTGTAAAGGACATCGAAGCCGCCCAGCCTGGTAAATTCGAGTTCCGCGTTGTAACTGCAGACGGCCCTTCGTCCCAGGTTCGCAACGTAGAAGACCTGATGGTATGGGGAATGCAGTACCTGGTAATCCTGCCCCATGAATCTGCTCCCCTTACCCCGATCGTAAAGGAAGCCCACGGCAAGGACGTAAAAGTCCTGGTCATAGACCGCGGTTTGACTGACACAGGTTTTGGTTATGTGAATATCGCCGGTGACAATCCGGCTCTGGGCCGCAACAGCGGACAGTGGCTTGCCAAGAGCATGAAGGCTGCCGGGCTTACCAACTACGTGACCATGGGCGGACTCCCCGTTACCATCGACACCGAGCGCATGAATGCCTTCTTTGCCGAAATGAACAAGGAACCCTCCCTGGTAAACCTGCTGGGCAAGGACAAG
>JAVEXH010000302.1:0-4440 GCA_034004175.1 Spirochaetia bacterium | reverse complement strand
GCCACCAGGTAAAAAGCCGCAAGCTGGCTGGTGAAGGCTTTGGTGGATGCTACAGCAATCTCCGGACCGGAGTGCACATACACGCCACCGTCGCTCTCACGGGCTATGGTCGACCCCACTACATTGCAGATGCCCAGCACGCTGCCACCCCTGCGCTGTATCTCCCGCATGGCGTACAGGGTGTCTGCGGTCTCGCCTGACTGGGACACCGCAAAGTACAGGGTTTCAGGCTCCACCACCGGGTTGCGATACCGCAACTCGCTGGCAAGTTCAGACACTGCCGGCAGGCGGGCAATGGATTCAAAGAGATGGCAACCAACCAGACCAGCGTGCCAACTGGTTCCGGCAGCGATGACACGCACGCGCTGTATGGCCAGGAGTTCCTTCTTGGACAGGTTCAGGCCGCCGAACTTGACAGTCCCGTATTCCAGATCCATGCGTCCGGACAGAGCCCGTTCTATGGACTCAGGCTGCTCGAATATCTCCTTCTCCATGTAGCATGAAAAACCCTCTTTCTCGATGGCACCAAGCTCCCAGGTCACCAGATCTATCTTGGGGTCTATGGCCTGGTCAGCAAGATCACTGATCCTGAAATCCCCGGGGGTCATGGAAACAACTTCACCATCATTCAGGTAGACAACCCGTTTGGTATGGGCCAGCATGGCGGTGACATCGCTGGCCAGAAGCATTTCACCTTCACCTACGCCTACAACCAGGGGTGAGCCGTTGCGGGCGCCCACGATCCTGCCCGGCTCATCGGCATGCATCACTGCTATGCCGTAGGTACCCTTGAGCTGTCCAAGAGCAGCCTTTACGGCTGCTTCCAGATCACCTCGGTACAGATAGGCCACGAGGTGGGCTATGACTTCGCTGTCAGTCTCGCTGACAAACACCACGCCCTTCTTCTCGAGCATTTCCTTCAGGGACACATAGTTTTCGATGATGCCATTGTGGACTATGGCCAGCTTGCCGCTGCCGTCCAGATGGGGATGGGCATTTATGTCGTTGACGGCTCCATGGGTAGCCCAGCGGGTGTGCCCGATGCCGGCATGACCGGCCAGGTCCTTCGGAACTGCCTTGCGCAGTTCCGCGATCTTGCCTTGTTTCTTGATCAGGATGATTGGTTTACGCTCACTACCAGGCGAGCCTTCAGGCGAGCCATCAGTTACGTCATCCTCGCGCACCGCAATGCCAGCCGAATCGTAGCCCCGGTACTCCAGGCGCTTGAGCCCTTCGACGAGGATCCGCGAGGCCTGCCTGGGCCCCGTATAACCCACTATTCCACACATATCGTACCCTTTCTGTCTGCGTCCCTGCCATACCAGGGGTATCGGGAGGCAGCACCAGCACAGACCGGCTCGATGGCCGGCGAGTGCCCATCCAGCCTAACCTCAGGTTGGCGGATCGTCAATAGTACGCTAGAGTATCGGTATGAGACATACCATCCTTGTCCTTGTCATAATGGTTGCATTTCTGGGATCTGCCTTTGCCAATGATCCCTTGCCTGAGGTAGAGGTGGAGGCTACGGCTCTCGGCGGATCCTCTGCACTCTCGGTCCAGAGCGACGTCCGTGGAGCCGAGGTCTGGGTAGACTATATACGACGAGGGACAGTCCCCCTGGATATCACCGGCCTGAGCCCGGGATCACATCTGCTCATCCTCAGGATGGACGGGTACTATGACAACAGCATACAACTGACCCTTGCCCCGGACACCACCACCACGGTCACCGCTTCCATGCTCCTGAAGACTGGTTTCGTCCAGTTGCAGACCGAACCACGGGATGCCATGGTTATCTTCGATGGCGACGAATACGAGTCCGGCATGATCGAGTTGCCCATAGGAAACGTATTCCTCACCGTGAAGTCCTTTGGTTACCGGGAAAAGACTATCCAGGTCTTTGTGCTTGAAAACCAGATTGTGCAAGCTGAAGCAGTGCTTGAACTGGCTCCCTTCGAGGCCACAGGCTTCACCACCTCACGGACCCGGTTCAATCCACGCAATGCCGGAACCAGGGGTCTGGTCCGGACTTCCTTTACAGCAAGCGCTCCCGGCCGAGCCCAGACCAGCATCTTTGCACCCGACGGCTCACTGGTGGATGTGCTGAAATCCGGGATCTTCTCTGAATGGGAGCAATCTGTCCAATGGAACGGCAAGGGCCAGGATCTGAACCCGGTGGCAGACGGCAGATATCTGCTGAGCATCCTGGTTACCCCTGAAGAAGGGCTTCCAGCTATCCAGGATGAGTACCTGTTTGAATCGTATGTAACCATCGACTCTTCCATCGTGGTCACCCCCAGGGGTAGTTATGGGGCCATTCCGGGATCACTATGGGCTCCGGAAGCCTTCCCGCCGGCTGAATCTTCCGCAGGCATGGCCATCTCCGGCTTTGTCCACAGCTCTTTTGACACCGATCCCACGGGAGGAGTCATGATAGGCTTCTCGCTGTCCGTGGAAGGCTTGCTTGACGCGGGGCTGGCTGTTGAGGCTGGGGTAGAGGATGACTCTGGCGCAGGTCTGCTCGGCTTCAGGCTGTCTGCCCCACTGACGGGACCGGTCGGGCTGGCTCTGACCGCAGATGGCCGCCTGGCTGCGGCCACTGCAGACTCACCGGCCTGGGCCAGAGGAGGGTTTGGTTTTGGCCTGGGAACGCGTTTCGTCAATCTGGTGCTTGCTCCTGATCTAGGCGCCTACTGGCAGGATGGCTTCTCGGCTCGAGCCGGCCTTGGATCGGCTCTGAACCTTGCCGGCTATTCGGCTTCCGCCTCCCTGTCGGCAAGAATCGAGAGCACCGGCTTTGATGAGGATTTCGCTCTGGCCCGGCTTGTGCAGACTGGTCTTGAGCTGCGCTTCCTGCCACCTGAACTGCCCATAGGAATCCGTCTGTTCGGTGGCCTGGCCTGGGATCCACAACCGGCATCCTGGCAGGCAGGTCTTGGGATCTCCGGTAGCCTGTGATGGAACACAACCAGAAGCTTGTCTCGCTGCATGACTGTGCCTCATACAGCAACCAGGATCTGGTGGATACCGCTGTAGCCCTGGCCGCAGACGAAGCCGGTGGCATGAATCCATCCGGTGCAACGGCGCTCCTGAAGCCGAACATCCTGAACGCCAGTGCCCCCGAGCGGGCCGCCACGACCCATCCGGCGGTTTTGCGGGCAGCCATCAGGTACTTCAAGGCCCGGGGAGCCGCCAGGATACTGGTAGGCGATTCTCCGGGCTGGCAGCCGATGGACCTTGCGGGCAAAGCATCGGGAATGATGGAAACCACCCGCTCAGAGGGTGCAGAATGGGCCCAGTTCAGCGAATCCGTTTCTGTGGAGATTCCCGGGGCACGGCTGGTCAAGCACTTCGATCTGGCCCGTCCGGTCGTAGAGGCAGATCTCGTAGTCAGCCTGCCCAAACTGAAGACCCATGGCCTGATGTACTTCACCGGGGCTGTCAAAAACCTCTTCGGTACCATACCCGGACTGAGCAAGAGCGCCTTCCATCTCCGGTTCCCCGGAAGACAGGAATTTGCAACCATGCTGGCAGACCTCATGCTGGCGGTAAAGCCAGGCTTTGCCATCATGGATGGCATCGTGGGCATGGAGGGTCTTGGCCCCAACTCCGGCCATCCGAGGCAGGTGGGCCTTGTGCTCGCTTCAACCGACTGCTGGTCCCTGGACTGGGTAGCATCCCAGCTGATCGGCTATGATCCGGCCACCATTCCGTACCTGGGGCTTGCAGCCCTGGATGAACGCTACGGCTTCAAGCCGGAACATATACGAACGGCTGGCGAGGATCCTGCGGCAAGACGGTTCAAGGACTTTGAACTGATCAGGGTGCTCAAGACCACCGATTTCTTCAAGCGCCACCTGCCAGGCTGGCTCCATGGCATCGTGAAGAACGCCACGGTGGCCAGGCCGGTATTCCTTGATGATCCCTGTGTGCGCTGCGGTGCCTGCATACGCATCTGCCCTGCCGCAGCGCTGGGTTTCACCGAAAGACACAAGGCGCCGACTGTGGACTACGATGCATGCATCCGCTGCTATTGCTGCCACGAAGTCTGCCCGGAAGACGCCATAGCCCTCCACAGGAGCCTGTTCATATGACCGGATTCAGGACACCGAGCCGAAGTTCATGAAGATGTTGGGCAGACGTTTGCGCAGGACATCGTATGACAGGTATCGCTTGCCTATATCAAAGTTTTCCTCGGTCCAGCGCTTGTGGTCCACAGGGTTGTTCAGCACATTTATGACATCCTTCACCGTCTTGTCGGTTACAAACCCGTCTATCGTAGTTGTGTGGAAGCCGAGGGGCTCAATGTCCTGGGCGTAGATGGCATAACGGTTCACCATGATCGGCTTGCGGTAGTACACAGCCTCCAGGAAGGCATTGCCGAAGCCTTCATATGTGGATGGGTAGGTTACGAAATCGGAGCATACATAGGCATCCCAG
>JAVEXH010000301.1:0-4442 GCA_034004175.1 Spirochaetia bacterium | reverse complement strand
GATGATGGTCCTTGGGCACTGTCCGGGTGCGCCCGGCAACCTCGCTCAGGGGTACCGAGGCCACATGGTTGTCCCGCATGGCTACCATCCGGCCGAACTGGCCTCGTGCCATCATTTCGGCTGCTGATGTCCCGAAGGCGGTAGCCAGCACCCTGTCATACGGGCTTGGGGTACCCCCGCGCTGCAGATAGCCCAGCACGGTGAGCCTGGTTTCCATGCCGGTGTCCTTCTCGATCTCTGCTGCCACCCGGTAGCCTACAGTCGGATAGCTGGATTCCTCCCGCAGGCGTCGGCGTTCCTTTTTGGGCATGGCTGCTTCCGCCACGGTCATGGCTCCTTCGGCAACGACCACGATGGAAAACAGCTTGCCGGCTGCCCTGCGCTGTTCCAGGTCTTTGGCTACTTCCCGCGGGTCGTACGGGATTTCGGGCAGGAGGATCACATCGCCACCAGCGGCTACCCCGGCATACAACGAGAGCCATCCGGCTTTGTGGCCCATCAGCTCTATCACCATGATCCGGTTGTGGGAGTTGGCAGTGGAATGCAGCCTGTCGATTGAAGTAGCCGCTATGTCCACCGCTGAATGGAAGCCGAAGCTGACATCGGTACCCCAGATGTCGTTGTCTATGGTCTTGGGCAGCCCTATGACCCGTATGCCTTCCTTGGACAGCAGGTGGGCGGTGGTATTGGTGCCGTTACCGCCTATGGCGACGATGGCATCCAGGCCCAGGCTGTTTATGGTTTCCTTGATGAGTTCCGGCTTGTCCTGGCCTGCTTCGGCATCGGTCAAGGCGGGATCATACCTGTCCTTGAAGGGTTTTTCACGGGATGATCCCAGTATGGTACCACCCTGGGTAAGTATGTTGGAGAAATCCGCTGCATGTAATTCCCGGGCATCGCCATAGATCAGGCCACGGTAGCCATTGGAAATTCCGATGACTTCCATGCCATAGGTGCTTGAAGCGGCCTTGGCCACTCCTCGTATGGCTGCATTGAGCCCAGGGCAATCACCGCCGCTGGTCAGTATTCCGAATCGCTTTATGGCCGGTTTCGGCATGGAGGCTTCCTTCCTGCTACTTGCCGAACAGATTCATGCGTCCGCCGTGGCGGAGCAGCTTGGTACTGTCCCGGGGTGGTTCGTCCAGCACTTTCATGAGATACCGTGCCAGCAGGTCTGGCTGGCCGGATTCGTCGCGGACGGTGATCAGCTTGTAGGCTTCCGGGCCCTGGCTGGCCAGACTGATGGCAAGGGCCTCCATTGCGCCGACTGCCATGGCTCCCAACGGGTCGCGTTCCCCGGGCAGAAGGACCACAAGAATCATCCCTGAGCCCCGCTCGGCAAAGCGGCGGCCAAGTTCGCGCAGTAGTTGGGCATAACCGGTAATCCAGGTCGAGCTGGCTGCCTCGATCTGGGCGAGGCTCAGCTCTGGAAGACTTTTCCCGCCGGTTGAAGGAGGATCGATGAAGAGTACAGCTTCGTTGACTGTGCCGCCAAGGGCCGTTTCTGCCTCTATGAGGGCGGCCTTGGTGGAGGCGAAGGATGCGGGATTCCAGTTGATGAAGGAATGGTCATCAAGGGGTTCTGGATTTTCGGCCTCTGACGGCTCTTCGCTTGCTTGGCTCTGGACTTCTGGTTCAGAGTCTTCCTCGCTGGTGGATCCGGGCTCTGTCCGGGAGGTGGTGGCAGGCTCGACCCGTGGTCCTGCCTTTTCATCGGCCTGGCTGGCACTCCGGCGTGAGCCAGTTTGTGCATGGATGGCAAGCAGGGTTCTGCCTGAAATTCGTGCATCCTGGATAAGGGCATCCATGTAGGCATTTGCCACGGAAATGGTCAGCGTTGTCTTTTTCACGGCCTCAGTGTACTATGGTCGGGTGCCTGGCGCAAGTTGCGGTCACAAAAGTACAAGCAGACTGCTGTAAATCGCGTATGCTCTTGTCAAGCAATCTACCAGGGTAGGGTCGATCCGACAGGCCGGCCTTTCGCCCCAGCGGGAGACCCGATGAAATTAGCCCTTTGTCAGATCGATTCAGTAGTCGGGGATTTCAGTGGCAATGTGCGGCGCATACTCGAGGCGGTTGGCCGTGCCCTGGATGAACCTGAGGTAAAAGGCTCCGGCAAGCCGGATCTGGTCGTTTTCCCCGAAATGTCCATCAGCGGTTACCCTCCTATGGATCTGCTTGACCAGCCTTCCTTCGCTGATGGCGACGAGGCGGCTCTCAGACGGCTGCAACACGAACTGCCGGCTGGTGTGGCCGTAGCCATCGGCCACATCGGCCGGAACCGCGGTGGCCTTGGCCGCCCTCTGACCAATACGGTTTCAGTCATCCTTGACGGAACCATAATCTTCGAACAGGCCAAGACCCTGCTGCCAACCTACGATGTCTTCGATGAAGCCCGGTATTTTGAACCTGCCACGTCGCGGCGGCTGTTTGACTATCATGGCCAGCGCATTGGTTTTGCCATCTGCGAGGATCTCTGGCGCGAGATGGCTCCGGTTCCCGGCATGCGGTATCCGGTGGATCCTCCCCGGGAACTTCTTGATGCCGGTGCAAGCCTGATCATCGTCCCATCGGCCTCGCCCTACCAGCAGGACAAGCTTGCCCTCCGGGTGTCCCTGTGTTCGGATCTGGCCAAAGCCGGGGGCGTGCCTGTTGCCTACTGCAACATGGCTGGAGCCAACGACTCCCTGGTCTTTGACGGCCGTTCCTTTCTGGTTGATCCATCGGGAGCCATGGTGGCCATAGGCGGTTTCGGTGAGGACATTGTCCGGGTGGACAGCGGCATGCTGGCCGGACAAGCCCAGGCTGCACCGGCGTTCCTGCCGGGAACAGGCCCTGACCGCTGGGATGAAGTGGAAAGGGCCCTGGTAGAGGGTGTCCGGGGCTACATGCGCAAATGCGGCTTCAGCAAGGCCCATCTGGGTATTTCCGGCGGCATAGATTCCGCTCTTGTCGCTGTCATTGCCGCCAAGGCCATAGGACCGGAGAACGTCAACTGCCTGGCTCTGCCATCGCGCTATTCTTCGGAAGGTTCCATAGCCGACAGTGTGGAGCTGTGCCGCAGGCTCGGGTGTTCCATCCAGACTGTATCCATCGAGGAGCCTCTCACGGCGTACCTCGGGCTTCTGGAGCCACGCATGGGTGGCGGGCCGCTCGGTCTGACAGAAGAAAACCTCCAGGCCAGGATCAGGGGAGACATCCTGATGGCCTGGTCAAACCGCTTTGACTCCATGCTTCTTACCACCGGCAACAAGAGCGAACTGGCTGTTGGCTACTGTACCCTCTACGGCGACATGTGCGGTGCCCTGGACCCCATAGGCGATCTGCTCAAGACCGAGGTCTTTGCCCTGTGCGAGCGCATTGCCGAACGTGACGGTACCATACCGCGGTCCATCATAGACAAGCCGCCGAGCGCCGAGCTTCGTCCTGGTCAGCTGGACCAGGATTCCCTGCCGCCATATCCCTTGCTGGATGCCATCCTGGAGTTGTACATAGAAGGAGACATGGCTGCGGATGCAATCGTGGCAAAAGGTTACGACGAGGCTACGGTCAGACGGGTCATCACCCTTACCGCCCGGGCAGAATACAAGAGGCGCCAGGCCGCGCCGGTGATCAAGGTATCTCCCCGCGCCTTCGGCATGGGTCGCAGGATGCCCATTGCCAGGGCGGTTCACGAGGTCCGGCTGCAATGATGGCCTGGCTCCGGGCCAGGCGCTGGTTGCCATGCTGGGTAGTGCTGGCCTGCATCCTTGTCCTGGTCTGGACCTGTGCCCCAGGCTGGTTGGCCGGTCCTCCCCCGGTTGACCTTACCCGGGATCTCCCTGCAAACCAGATGGCAAGCAAGGGAACACCACTGGAACCAGGCCAGGCAGCAGATCGATCCGATGGTACGGATCAAGATCCAGGCCTTGATGGCCCGGCTGTCACCCGCCGGTTTTCGTTGATGGCCTTCGGTGACATCCTCCTTGCCAGGACACCAGGGGCACGCATAGAGGCCAACGGCTTCAGATACCCCTTTACCGGCATACGTGATCTGGTAGTGTCAGCAGATATTGCCTTTGCCAATCTTGAAAGCCCTGCCTCCTGGCTTGGCACTCCGTATCCGGGCAAGCCGGAGAATGTAACCTTCAGGGCCGATCCAGCCACTCTTTTCGGTCTGGCCTGGGCCGGGTTTGACCTGGTTTCCCTGGCCAACAACCACATCAATGATTATGGCCCCCGCGCCTTGGCAGAAACCCTGGATTTTCTTGATCTTCTCGGTGTGGCGCGGGTTGGTGCCGGCCGTGATCTTGAAGAGGCCCGGCGTGCAACGGTTGTGGAGCGTGAGGGGGTCCGGTTTGCCTTCCTTGCCTATGCCGAGCCCATCTGGAGCGTCATCGGCGCACGCACTGCCTCTGCCGGAAAGACCTTGGCACGGATGGAGGAACGGCTTCATGGGCCAC
>JAVEXH010000300.1:0-4451 GCA_034004175.1 Spirochaetia bacterium | reverse complement strand
CGATCTAGCGATACAGGCCGCGGTATCCCCGCAACCGAAAGGGAACATATCTTCGAGGCCTTCTACCAACTGGATGCCACCACGGCCGGTGGAATACACAGCGGATTGGGACTTGGACTCTCCATAGTCCGTCTCCTTGTCCAGCTGATGAATGGCAGCGTCAGCCTGTCCGCCCGCCCAGGAGGTGGCACGATCTTCACCGTCCTCGTGCCCTTTGTGGCTGCACCGACCGACACAGGAATCGGGCTGGCAAAGCCCATTACAGCCGCCGACCTTAACCGCAAGGACACTGAAAACCGCAGAGGCCGCATAGTACTCATAGTAGAGGATGAAGCCATAAATCGCCTGTACATCCAGCGGATCCTGAAAGAACAGGGCATGAAATCTACTGGAGTCGGTGACGGCGAGGCCGCGGTGACAACTGCCGGAAACGCTGAGTTTGATCTGATACTGATGGACCTTGGCCTGCCAAAACTGAGCGGGCTCGAAGCCACCCGTGCCATACGGCAGTCGGAAACCGCTTCGGGTAAAAAACGCACCCCCATAGCAGCCCTGACCGCCAATGCCTATCCCCAGGACAAGGAAGAGTGCACAAAGGTTGGCATGGACGATTTCATCAGCAAACCCTTCGACGAGAAAGCCTTCTGGCGGGTAGTGGACCGCCTGCTCCGCCCGAAGGGCGACCCTTCCGGTGGCGTTTCAGGCGATCCCTTGGTCAGCTCTTCGGCCGACTTTACGGTCAGCCCTTCAGACGATCAGGATTGAGGCCTTCGAGCTCCGGCAGCACGAAGAGGCCGTCCTTGCGGATCAGCACATCATCGAACCACAGCTCGCCGCCGCCGTATTCAGGAGTCTGGATGAGCACCAGGTCCCAGTGCAGGGCAGAACGGTTGCCATTGAAGCAGTCGTCATAGGCATTGCCCGGAGTAAAGTGGATGGAGCCGGCTATCTTCTCGTCGAAGAGAGTTTCCTTCATGGCCCTGGTGATGTACGGATTCACGCCTAAGGCAAATTCGCCTACATACCTGGCACCTGCATCCACGTCCAGCACACGGTTGATACGTTCGTTGTCGTTGCTGGTGGCCTTGACGATACGACCATCCTTGAACTCGAAGCGGATATTCTCGAAGGTGAAGCCCTCGTGCTCGCTTGGTGTATTGTACGAAATGATGCCGTTGACGGAATCTCGGACAGGGGCGGTGTACACCTCGCCATCGGGTATGTTCATCTGGCCATCGCATTTCACCGGGGGCAGGCCCTTGATGGAGAAGGACAGATCCGTACCCTGGCTTACAATCCTCACCCGGTCGGTCCGGGCCATCAGCGCTGCCAGGGGATCCATGGCTTCGGACATGGCCGCGTAGTCCATGGTGCACACATCGAAGAAGAAATCCTCGAAGGCTTCCTCGCTCATGGCTGCCATCTGGGCCATGGCCGGGGTCGGGAAGCGGAGCACCACCCAACGGGTTCCCGGCAGACGGGTCTGTATATGCACCTTCTTCCAGATGTTCCGGTTGTACAGGTCCATCTTGTCTCCCGGCAGATCCGACCAGGCAGACAGGTTGCGCCAGGCGTTGTAGCCTATGAAGCAGTTCATCCTTGCCATCCGGGCCTGTTCGAACTCAGCCTGCAGCTCAACCTGTTCGGCCGGAGCGTCCATCAGCAGGGCCCGGTCAAGGCTCTTGTCCCTGAGGCTGACAAAAGCCCTGCCACCAGCGGCGTGAACGGCCTTTACCAGGGCTCTGGCAAAGGGTATCTCCATGCCCGTATCCTGGATCAGGACATTCTCGCCTGGTTTTACGGCTACTGAGTAGTTGACCAGGATATCGGCCAGTCTTTGAAGTCTTGCATCGATCATGGGTACCTCTTCATGGTTGGCGCAGAACATAGCGAAGAAATGGTTTGCCGGCCAGGGACTCCGCGGGTGGTTGCCCTTCCGCATTGCCCGGGGCCGCACCGGCAGAAACATAGCCGCTCAGGAAATCACTTTCACGGTACTCCACCGCAGCCAGTCTCAGCCCCCGGGCAGACAAGGCTCCGGGTGCGGCACCGCGGTCACCGCTTTGAAGCAGGCGGGCTATATCGGCGGGAGCCATCCTGCCGGCCCCACACTCAACGATGGTGGCTGCCATGATGCGCACCTGGTTGTACAGGAAACCATCTCCCTTGAAAACCAGGCCGATCAACGATCCCTTGCGCTCCAGCCGGGTTTCAGACAGATGGCGGGTAAACTCCTTGCCTGGTTTCCTCCTCCCATCATTGCCTGCTCCCCTCATCCCACCTTTGCCAGGGTCAATTCCCAAGCTTCCTCTGACCAGAGCGGGCTTGGCATTGGTGAAAGCCGAATAATCATGCTCACCTGCCAGCAGTTCCAGAGCGGCGATCATGGCTTCGTCATCCAGCTTTGCATCCACATGGCAGGAATAGCGGCCAGCGGTCTTGTCAGGGTGTGCCCCGTCATGGAGACGGTAGATGTAGGTCTTGGCAGTTGCCCGGTAACGTGGGTCAAAGTTGTGAACCGCAGTACGTAGCCCAAGACAGGCTACATCCTGGGGTAAAGCCTTGTTGAGGGTTGACAACAGTCTATCCGGCTCGGGAACCTTTGCAGACCTGAACATGGCACACTGCCCCGAAGCATGGACACCGCCATCGGTACGGCTGGCACCAGAGACGGGCAGACCCTGACCCGATATGGCAACCAGTGCGTTTTCCACAGCTTCCTGAACGGTTCGACCAGCGCCAGGCAAGCGCTGCCAGCCCCTGAAGGCTGTTCCATCGTAAGCCAGGGTAAGAACGATGCTCTGCGGAGATTCGTTCATACCGGCCTGACACTGGTCTGGAAGGCTGCTTCCATACGTTTGAACACTTCGTCGAAGCTACCCATGCCATCCACCTTTACCACACCGTGCAACTGCTGGTACTTCTGGATGACCGGTACTGTAAGGTTTTCATGATCGTTCAGTCGCTGGACTATCCTGGCGGTAGTCGTGTCGTAGGGCATGCAGCGGTCAGTGTTGCGCCTCTCATCCAGACGCTTGATGAGCTCTAAAGTTGGCACCTCCAACTCTATGACCCGGGATATGGAAGTGCCGTGCTTCTTCAAGAGGCCATCAAGGATGTAGGACTGCACAAGGGTCCGCGGGAAACCCTTGAAGATGAAGCCCTTCACATTCTTGGCGGTTTCAAGTTTCTGCTCTATAAGCTGGACGACTATCTCATCGGGCACCAACTGGCCGTTTTCGTACAGCTCCAGGATGCGCTTGCCTATCGGGGTACCATTCTTGATTTCCTGATCCAGAATCGACCCGGTGGCCATGTATTCCAGCCCGTATTTCTTCGCCAGCGCAGCACCCTGGGAACCACGGCCAGAGCCCGGATAGCCGAAGATAACCACGTTGAAAAGGTGCCTGGCCTGTTCTTCCCTGACCACGGCACGGATGTCCCTGGTTACCTGCTCTATGCTCTGACCACCGTTCACCTGGCGGTATATGCCCCTGCCGCGGTAGAAATCCAGCACAGGCAGGGTCTTCTCGTTGTACTCCCGCAGGCGGTTGCGTATCACCGTTTCATTGTCGTCCGAACGCCCGGAGGTCTTGCCGCGGTTCAGAAGGCGCGCTACGGATTCCTCTTCGTCAACCTCGAGGCTTATCAGACAGTCAAGGGAGGTATCCAGCTTTATCATCAGGCCTTCCAGGATGTAGCACTGGATATAGGTACGCGGGAAACCATCGAAGAGGAAACCGTCGGCATCGGGATGCTCGGTTATGGTCTTTTCGATGATCTGGACGATGATCTCGTCGGATACGAGTCCTCCGGAGGCGATGATGCTCTTGGCTTCGAGGCCAAGCTTGCTTTCTGCCGCCAGTTCCTTGCGTAGGAGGTCGCCGGTTGAAATATAGAAAAGGTTGAACTCCTTGATCAGGAATTCCGACTGGGTTCCCTTACCCGCTCCGGGAGGACCGAACAGTGCAATATTGAGCATGGCTTCTCCGATCGCAATTGTATTATCGCAGATACAGTGTCAGCCAAGATGAGGGGTCCGGTCAAGGCAGGGATGGAACTCCTGGCACCTCATTCAAAAAATCCCTGCTGCACCACAAGCCCACCCTCGATGAGCAGCTCTGCTGGACTAGCATAGGGTATGGTCAGGGTGGTCCAGATTGCTGTACCTGGCAGGATCCTCATCTCCCTGACCACGGTTGCATAGTAGCAACCGGAATCCGTGGTGGCCCTGAGCCCGATGGTACTGCGGCTGATCACCGAGCCTCCGGTGTTGCTGATCCGGACTGTGGCATACAAGGATTTAGTGCCAAGCGACTCGAGCTCGTAATGGCCGGCCAGCTCGACTGTGCCGCAGGGATACCAATCCGACGGATCGCGGCAGGAGCTCATTACAGCAAAGAGCACCACCAGGATAACCAGACCGGATGCCAACCCCAGACCAGGTGCCA
>JAVEXH010000299.1:0-4471 GCA_034004175.1 Spirochaetia bacterium | reverse complement strand
ATCCGTATATAGTCGAGCGTCTGAGGGGAGCTACCAAACCGGTTTCAGGTCAGACCATGGCAGAGGAACTGGGCCTGAGCAGGGTAGCCCTCTGGAAGCGCATCGAGACTCTGAAGGCCTGGGGATACGGTATAGAAGCCTCCCGGCGCGGTTATCGCCTTGTCCATGACGACGGGCTGGCACCCTGGGACTTTGATGCTCCCGGTCCGGTCCACTTGTTCGACGACATACCATCCACCATGGACAAGGCCCACGAACTGGCTGTTGCCGGAGCCCCGTCGGGGACAATGGTTCTTGCACTGCGGCAGAGTGCAGGCCGTGACCGGTCCGGGTCAGGCTGGATCAGTCCCTCAGGTGGCCTGTATCTATCTCTGGTCCTACGCTCTGCCCTGCCACCGGCTCTGGCTGGAACCATGATTCTGGAGGCGGCCAGAAGTACACTGGGTCTGCTGGAAGAGGTTGGGATATCCGGGCTTTCCTTTGCGTGGCCTGGAGCCCTGCTTGGTAGATCTGATTTGCCTGGGAAGCCAGCCAGGCTGGGTGGTCTGCTGTTGGAGCTTGCCGGAGCTATGGGCAGGGTGGACCACTATGTGCTCGGTCTGGGTTTGAACGTTGCCCCCGTAAGGTATATCGACAGGGCGTCTGTGGGCGATACCGCAAGGAGTCCGGCAAAGGCGCCTGGAGATGCCCGTGAACCCACCGGTGGTGGCGGCGTGGCTGGTGTTGACCGCAGGTTTGTGTCCCTGGGCGATCTGGCTGCAAGGCCGCCGCAGAGGGCCAGGCTGGCGGCGGATCTGGCCCGTGATATGGCAGAGTGGTCGGCTGATCCCCAGCTGGACCCTGGTAGATGGGCAAGTCTGTTGCCGGAAGGACCACGGACAGCCCTGTTGTGGACAGGGGATCAGCTGGATGTAGTTCCTGTTGCGTATACGGCCAGGGGCGAATTGCTGTGCACCGGCGGCAGGCTGCTGTCCATCGGTGAATGTGTGAAACTGCGGGAAAAAGGAGCTTGTTGATGAATGTTGGCAACCGGAAGCCGGTATTGTCTGCCCTGTTTACTGCCTTGATCGCGGCAGGAGCCATTTTCTCACTGCCATTGCCGCCTCCGTTGCCACCGCTTACTCTGGCAGTGTTCTTTGCCATTCTGGCAGGCCTGGTGGCCGGGCCGGTCTGGGGATCGGCGGCTGTTGGCTTGTACCTTTTCCTGGGTTCCGTGGGTCTGCCGGTGTTTGCCAACGGTTCCGGAGGTCTGGGGCATTTTGCCGGTCCCACCGGTGGCTTTCTGATTGGCTATCTCGGGGCAGCCTTTGCGGCGGGCCTGATTGCCGATCGCACGTGCTGGACCTTCTCACGGGCCATGGCTGGTGCCCTCGCCGGGGTGGCTGTGCTCTATGCCATAGGCCTTCCCTGGTTCAGGGCGGTAATGGATGCCCGGCCTGACCGGAGCCTGTCCCTGGCTGCAGCCTTCCTGGTGATGCTGCCATATCTGATTGGTGATCTGGTAAAGGCTCTGGCAGCAGCCTCCCTGGTACGAGCACTGGAACCGCTGTTGATCAATTACCTGCCAGTCGGGACTCCAACTCCAGTGGCAACCTCTGTTCCAACTGCAGGATCCCGCGAATCAGGCACGCAACCAGGTTCAGACGCATGAAGCTGGAAGCAAGGGGTCTGATAAAGACCTTTCCGGACGGAAGCCGGGGCCTGGCCGGTACCGATCTGAGTCTGGAGACTCCGTGTTTTGCTGTCCTATCTGGTCGCAACGGTTGCGGGAAGTCCTTGCTGGCCAGGCACTTCCTGGGGCTGGAACGTCCGGATGCCGGCGAGATCCTGCTTGATGGCCGGCCTCTGGGCACCTGCCTGGCAGAAGCCAGGCGAAGGATAGCCCTGGTGTTCCAGGAACCGGAGCACCAGATCCTCGGGGTTACCGTCCGTGAGGATGTGGAGTTCGGGCCCCGGGCTGCGGGTCTTCCCAGGGAGCAGTATGCAGCCTTGGCTGTGGCGGCTCTGCAGCAGGCAGGGCTGGCTGGTTTTGAAGACCGTCTGGCTTCGGCTCTCTCCGGGGGTGAGAAGCGGCGACTTGCGGTGGCCTCTTCCCTGGTTTCCGCTCCTGAACTAGTGATACTGGATGAGCCGTTCAATGACCTGGACTGGAAAGGGGCTTCGGATCTCATCGATATGCTCCTGGATCTGAGGGCGGCCGGAACAGGCATACTGGTGCTTACCCACGATCTGGAGAAATGCCTGGCTCATGCCGACCGGTTGGTGGTCATGGACCAGGGCAGGGTTGTGCGTGATGGAACTCCGGCCGGGCTCTGGAATGAGCTCCCCGGCCTTGGACTCAGGCGTCTTGCAGGAGGGCAGGAGAAGCTGGTTGGTATGACCTGGTCAACCTGCATCATGGATGAAGAGCTGGCAGGAGAACCCGAATGCGCCTGGCTCTGAATCAGGATCCCCGACCTTGGGGCAGGCTGGTAACCGGGCTGAAGGCAAGACTGGCCACCGGGTTGAAGGCCAGGCTGGCTGCTGGCTTTCGTGGCCGACGTGTGGTGGGGATGCGTCG
Source organism: Spirochaetia bacterium (assembly GCA_034004175.1). Taxonomy (GTDB): domain Bacteria; phylum Spirochaetota; class Spirochaetia; order Treponematales; family UBA12059; genus MIBM01. The sequence continues at coordinate 1,911 of JAVEXH010000299.1, read as the reverse complement.
ATTCCTTCTATATCTTGGCCTGCAGACCGGTCTGTTTGCCTTGGCTGGTCCATGGCTGGCCTTGCCCGGTCTCCTGATCCTGTGTCTGGGAATCAGGGAGGGCTTTTCCTGGCTCGGCTGGGCCAGGCGCTCCTGGCCGGTTCTGGCAATGTCTGCCTTGCCTGCAGTGGTGGGGTTCCCTCTGATGCAAGGTTTGGTAGTTCTGACTTCCAGGTTTGCCGCTGGAGATGCTTCCGCCTTCTTTCATACCTGGACTCCTTCGCTTGTGCAAAGTGCCAGGTTCCTCATGATCTTTGCTTCAGCGGCCTGGCTGTCACAAGGTATGAGTCCTGTGGAGCTGCGTGATGTTTTGGCACTGCTCCTGCGGCCTCTGGGCAAGCGCTTCGGCAGAGGCGTTGCCGGAAGTGCTTCCCTGGCTATGGCTTTCCTCCCCTGGACCCTAAGCGAAATCCGGCGGGCGGATGAAGCGGCACGTCTGCGTGGTTCGAATCCGGGCCGCCACCCTGCCAGGCATCTAGCCGCCATGGCCGTACCGGTAAGTGTCAGGGCTCTGGAAAAGGCCAGACTCAGCGCCGAGGCCCTGGCATTGAGGGAGCCGGGGTGATTGATGCCCCCTCCCGGTGGGCATATACTGGTTCAATGAATGATAGAACGAGGGCCATAAAGGCCGCCGCAACGGTAAGCCTTGTCGGCAATGCTATCCTGGCTGCAGCCAAGATAGGGACGGGCCTCTTTGCGGGCTCCCTGGCGGTCATCGGTGATGGTGTGGATTCATCCTCCGATGTGGTCATATCCATAGTGGCCCTGGCTGCCGCGTCCATCATAGCCAAGCCTTCGGACCGCGAGCATCCCTATGGCCATGCGCGGGCAGAAACCACGGCCACAACCATTCTGGCCTTCATCATCTTCTTTGCCGGCGCGCAGCTGTTTTTGTCGAGTTTCGACCACCTCCTGTCGGGGGTCGAACGAAACTTGCCTGCCCCAGTGGCCATCTGGGTTACCCTTGCCTCCATTCTGGGCAAGCTGTTGCTGGCCTGGTCGCAGTATTCTGCGGGCAGGAAGACGGGATCAGCCATGCTGGTGGCAAACGGTGTGAACATGCGCAGCGATGTGATCATCTCCGGCGGTGTGCTTGCTGGCCTGACGCTTGCAAAACTGCTGCATCAGCCCATCATAGATTCCATCACCGCACTCGCAGTCAGCCTCTGGGTCATGAAGTCGGCTGTGGGTATCTTCCGGGAAGCCAACGACGAGATTATGGACGGCCGCGCTGATCCTGAGTTGTACCGTATGGTGTTCGACGCTGTCCGCTCGGTTCCCGGTGCCGGCAACCCGCACCGGGCCAGGGTGCGCAAGCTGGCCTCCTTGTATGACATCGACCTGGACATAGAGATCGATGCCTCCGTTACCGTCGGGGCTGCCCACGAGATAGCCCAGGCTGTGGAAGAGGCCATCAAGGAACGCATAGAAGGGGTATATGACATTGTGGTCCATATGGAACCAGCCGGGGCCGGTGAGCATGAAGAACAATATGGCCTTAATGAAAGCTGTCTGGATCCTGTCAAAGACCCGGATTGCCCCACCGAGGCATAAAGTGCCTTGACGGCGCATTGGCAGTGTGAAATATTTTCCCATGCCCGAAAAAAATTCCCGGGCTCACTGGTGATTTCGCGGGCAAGTGCACCCCTGAATTTTTTTTACGTCCCTTTTTTTTGATAACTGAAAATCAAGAGTAATTTAAATCATTGTCATAACAACAAATACGGAATTACAAATTTTATTTTACATTTATTGCTCATCTTGGCACGCATATTGCTTAAATATAGGTGCCGTACAAGAAACGGACGCCGACCTTGAGGCTGGCGATATCACGTACCACAGGAGTTCGTTATGAAGTAGATTGTTGTATTT
>JAVEXH010000298.1:0-4472 GCA_034004175.1 Spirochaetia bacterium | reverse complement strand
GATGATGATTACCATCAATACGAGAATATTCCATACTGAGCCTTGGTGTCTCGCTTGTCTAGTAGTAAAAGATCATAAATCTCTGATCTTGCCTGATCAGTACACTCAGCATATACTCGGACAATGACGCGGCAATCCAGACCAGCAGATTCCAGGACAGCGACGATGGTGCACTTGTTCCAGAGGCTCCTCATGCCGGCCATCCTGGTTCTGATCAGCCTTGGCATCACAGCTGGCATACTGGTTTCCTGCTCACCCCGGCCCATACTCATCGGGGCACCTCTGGGACTGACCGGCCTGGCTTCCAACATCAGCGTCCACGGCAGGAATGGCATGGAGCTGGCCGTAGCAGAGATCAATGCCGACGGTGGCATCCGCGGCAGGCCGTTGCAATTGCTGATCGAGAATGACCATGACAATCCTGATGCCGGCTTGCAGGCTGCCACGAAACTAGTGGAACAAGGCACAGTGGCATTGGTAGGTCACATGGCCAGTGCCTCGGCCATCAAGTCTGCAGGCTACCTTACAGAAAAGCAGATTCCGGTTATCAGTCCCACCATCTCCAGTACCGATTATTCCGGCAAGGATGATTATTTCTTCCGCATCATAGGCCCAAACGATGCACAGGGCCGGACCCTGGCTCAGGAAGCCCTCAAGCGCGGTTACAGGACTGCTTCTGTCGTCCTGAACATGATGAATAACAGTTATACCCAGGCTGTGTACGAAGGATTCCACAAAAGCTTTGAAGACGGTGGTGGCATCGTCCGCCTCCCCCAACAAATAGCCGACAGCAAGACCCAGAATTTCGATGCCCTTGCTGATGCACTGCTCGGCGAGGGGCCGGACCTGATACTCTGCGCAGCCAGCTCCTTCGAACTGGCATCCATACGGCAGGCCCTGGCCAGAAAAGGCAGACAGATCCCGGTCTTTGGTTCCATGTGGGCCAGGACCCCTGACCTCATGGTTTTCGGTGGCAAGACTGTAGAAGGAGTAGTCCTGGTCAGCGGCACCGACATGAGTTCGGACTCGCCAGCCTTGGCCAGGTTCATGGAAACCTACAAATCCCGCTATGGTGAAGAACCGGAGTTCGGCGCCTTGTATGGTTATGAAGCCATGCACATCCTAACCGCCGCCTTGCGCAAGGCTGGCAAGACAAGCGGTCAGGCAATCAAGACTGCATTGTTGTCCATCGGCAGCTACTCCGGCCTGTATGACGAGATCATGTTTGATCAGTATGGAGATACCGGCAGGCCATACTACCTGTATGAAGTAAGGAACGGCTCTTTTGTCCGCCTGCCATGAAGTAAAGAGAGTAACTCCAAGCCATGAATAGAAAGACCAAGGGTTCCAGAAGCCTGCTTGGCATGTATATAGCCATACTCCTGGCGGTCTCACTGGTGCCAGTCCTCATCCTGTCCGGTGTAGCTATCGCTTCCCTGCGCACCCAGTTGCTCGCAGAAGTGGATGCCACCACCCGGTCCCTGAATCAGGCCATAGCCTCGGAGACCCGGCGCATCGTGGAAAATTCCAACGACCACCTGGCTGTGTATATCAGCATGTTTGACCTTGGCTACGATCTACCCTTCATCCAGACCGCCCTTGATGTCACAATACTATCTCATCACGAAATAGACCGCCTGCTGGTTCTTGATGAAGAGGCAGTACTCCTGGCTGCAAGCTCGGAACACCAGGGCAGTCTTGGCACCGATTACTCCGGGCTGGACTTCTTCCATGGCAGCCCGGAAGAAGGTGATGGAACCCTGTTTTCTTCAGCCACCCTGTCGCCCTTCAGCGGCTCGGTAACGGTCTTCCTGGGACGCCACACAGCCAATGGGTGGATGGTGATCTTCGAGCTCAATCTCGACAGCCTCTCCGAATATCTGCGTCCCCTCCGGGTAGGTCCGAGTGACCACATTGCCATCGTGGATCAAACCGGTCGCTTCATCGCGCATACGGGCTCTGACTTTGTCCAGGAGCAGCGTTTCGAGACAAGGCTGCCACCGGGACCACAAGCCACAGCCGAAATTGAGGATGCAGGGCAACACTGGTTTGCATACGCCCAGGAAATTCCTGAAACACCCTGGCGGGTGGTATACTACCGCGATGCGGAACAAGCCCTGTCAGCGGTGCCGGGCGTTATCGGTGCCGTAGTGATCCTGGCTTTCCTGAGCATGATAACAGCAATGACAGTCGCACATCGCCTGAGAAGGGTGTCCCGTAAGATCTTTGCAGAATATGTCAGGAAGACAGAAGCGGTGGCGGCAGGACAGTACGAGCTTCATGTGGATCCGCCCTTCATCGAATTCGATGGCCTGTCCAGAAGCATCGCGGCCATGGCAGAGGCAGTCTCGCGAAGGGAAGGAGAACTGCGCTCAGCTGTTTCCGAAAGGGAACACCTGCTACGGGAAATACACCACCGTGTGAAGAACAACCTGCAGATAGTGGTCAGCCTGCTCAACCTGGAAATGAGTACCCTGCCCAATCCGGAACAGACAGCTGCCCTCACCTCGTCCATCGAGCGCATCCGGTCCATGGGACTGGTACACGAGACCCTGTACGGGCAGTCACGACTGGACGAAGTGGATCTGGGTGACTATACCGGGCATCTGCTGGATTACCTGTCTTCGTCATATAGAAGACAAGGCACATCCATCGAACGCCGCATCACCACCACCAGGCTTTCCCTGGACCAGGCCCTGCCCTGCGGCCTGATACTGAACGAGCTCATCACCAATGCCTTCAAGTACGGCGTTGGTGACCGGTCCGAAGCCAGGATCATTGTCAGCCTGACAGAGGAGCCCGGCTTCCTGGTCCTGTCGGTTCAGGATGACGGCCCTGGTTTCCGGGATGATTTCAACCCCCGGGAATCCAGCAGTCTGGGCGTCTCCCTTGTCCGTTCCCTTGCTGAACAGCTTGACGGCACCGCCAACTGGACAAAACCGGACGCTGGTGGAACCTTGGTCACTGTGCGTTTTCCCAGGGCATGACCTGAAGATCTGCACGGCCAGGCCTGCCTCCAACGCAAGGCCCCAGTGGTACAGATCGATGTTCACAAGCGTGTCTGTGGGAATGCCGGCACGCACGCTCAGTAGGAGATCCCGCTCCTGTGCTTCCGCCGACTGGGCAGCCAGAACAATCATGACAGTGACTGCGCAGGCTAAACACATCTTCCTCATCGCAACCTCCCTGTCCCGGCCTTGCAGGCATGACAATGGGAGCATTCCGGGCTCACTTCAAGTATAGCGCACAAGATGGCAGGGGAGCCATCTGGGTCATGTCCGTATATGAAGGTTGTCTCAATCAACGGATGACGCGCAGGTCATACCCTCCGGAACGTGTCAGGGAACGGTGGAAAGCGTCTATAAAGGCTTCATGGAATGGGCGGTACAAAAAGGAATCCCGGCCCGGGTTATCACTGCGGAACCATGAACTGTGTTCTATGATGGTGGTGGGGCCGTTCCGGCCATCAGGTCCGGAATTGAAAACAATGCGCTGCAGCCCGTTGGATTTATTCACCCGCAGATACACGAACTCGATGATACGCGAGCTCTGGTCCAGCCTGGCTATCCTGAAGGCTACCGGCAAACGGTAGAAGCCAAGCAATCGCAGCTCCAGCACATAAACCTGTCCCTCCCGAAAAACATCAGGATCCTCGTCCTCCGGCATGAAAAGACGCTTGGCGGAAGGGTCCCAGGCAACCCCCAGGCGAGTCATCCCGGTGTCCCATGCCTCATCAGGCTTGCTGGAACGGTAATGCTCCCAGATGCGCATGGTATCCGCACTGCTGGCATACCGCCTTACATGGCTCTGGTAAATGGACAGATCCGACAGGTCGCTGTCGGCATACGAGTCAAGGTCCCATCCGTTCGTTTCCAGAAAGTCCCTGACGACATCCGGCAGCATGGCTTTCCGGGAGTCTTCAATCGCAAAACCGTCACCCTCAGGCCAGGACTGCACTGACGTAGGTGCGGAAGTGCAACCCCCGATGGACAACAACAGGCAGGCAGCGAGAGGCACCAGCTGAAATCCTTGAATTTTTCCGCGACGCATCCTGTGGTCTGGATGACAAACTGTGTATCCGGTAGTTTTGCCAGAGAGTGTATCTGCGCTCATGTTATCCTTTTTCATGGTTGCATGATAGCAGATACCCGTATGTCTTCAATACACACTTACAAAGAAGTTGCTACGGTTGATTCGTGAAATTTCTTCAGAATCCGGAAGCCGGGCTTAAACTTGCACCTGGTACAGGTGACACCACCCGGACATAGAACTTGTGCCCAGCTCCAGATCCATCGCAAACCCCGGATGGGGATTCGAGGGTACCCGCCCCCCCTTGGACACATCGTCCATGGCCGAGGGCGCCCCGACAAAGGTGTCGAGTCTTGAACGGGCTGACCTCTCCTGGCTGGACACAAAGACAATTGGCAGCTCATGGTCCTGCAGGATCATTTCCGCGGCCTGGGTTCCATCAA
>JAVEXH010000297.1:0-4473 GCA_034004175.1 Spirochaetia bacterium | reverse complement strand
CCCTGCCTCGCCTGCCTCCCTCGTCGGTGGACCACATACTGGCCGATCCGGTCTTCCCCATACTGCTTGAGCTGTACCGCTGCGTCGAACTGTCGACCTTCAAGGGGCCGGAAGGCTATTATGAAGCCTGCGCGGCCTACCGCACCTGGCGCAAGAACTCCGGGAATCCCTATCGTGACAGGGATGGGCGCAAGCAGACCCGTAAAAACAAAAGTTCCGAAAGGTAGCCATGAAACCTGTCATCAACCTTGAAAAAACCATACAACACCGCAGAGCCCTCCATGCCATACCGGAAGTGGGGCTGGAGCTTCCCAGGACAGTAGCCTACATCCGGTCAGCCCTGGCTGCCGCCGGCATACAGGCACGGGACTGCGCCGGCGGCCTGCTGGCCGATCTTGGGGACAGTGGCCCCCTGATAGCCATCAGGGCCGATATGGACGGCTTGCCGGTACGCGAGGAGACAGGCGCGGAATATGCCAGCGGTATCGATGGCTGCATGCATGCCTGCGGCCACGACGGCCACAGCGCTGCCTTGCTGGCCATTGCGGAACATCTGTCAAAGCATCCACCCCAAGACCACAGGATCAGACTGGTTTTCCAGCCCGGCGAGGAAGGTTTCTTCGGCGCCAGGCACATGATGGCCGCCGGTTGCCTGGATGGCGTATCAGCCATAACCGGTGGTCATCTGGGCGACCTCTCCGAGGAGCTGGCTCCCGGCCAGGCTGGTTTCATGGCCGGCAAGATGATGGCCGCCAGCGACATCTTCGAGGGCAGCTTCACCGGCTCGGGCGGACACGGTTCTGCACCCCACAAGGCCGTGGATCCCATCCCGGCCCTGGCCCAGTTCGTGCTGGGTTTGCAGAACTTCAGGGCCAGGGTTCCCGACCAGCGGCAGCCCTTCGTGCTCAGCGTCTGCCAGATGAGCGCAGGTTCGGCCTTCAACATCATCCCGGGCACCGCCGGCTTCAAGGGTACGGCACGGACCCTTGGTAGCGCGGAACGAAGCCTGGCCCAGGAAGGCATCAAGACTGTCGGCACAGGTGTAGCCCTGGCTACAGGCACCAGCTTTGACCTTCAATGGACAGACGGGTATCCGGCCTTGGTCAACAACCCTGCAGCCACAGCCGTAGCCACCAAAGCGGCCGAAGCCGTACTCGGTCCGGAGCGGGTCAGAACCATGAGCCTTGCCAGCATGGGTGGTGAAGATTTTGCCTACTATCTGGAGAAGCTCCCTGGCTGTTTCTGGTTCATGAATACCCAGGCTCCTGGCCGGAATATACGCTTCCCGAACCACCATCCACGTTTTGACCTGGATGAGTCGTTCCTGGGCGATTTCGCAGCGGTGAATCTCGGCATAGCCCAGGCGCTGGCTGCCAGGGTGCTTGCGGGAGCGATTCCGGATACCACTGATGCCTGAGCTGCGGGACAGCCGGATGGCTGGACAGGAAACAGACCGCTGTTCAGTGCCACGACCTGCCCATTCCATTGATGCAAATCTGCTGTGGCAGAAAATAGAAGAGATACTGGCTCCCGGGCCGGGGGACAGAGCTGCCGCGGACGCCATCCTGGCCGACATCGAAGCAGGTACAGCCCTTGCACGGACCCAGACCTCGCTGCTGCTTGCCCCTGATCCCGTGGTTGCTGCCCTGTTCGCTGCCCTGGAACGCGGGGTTGCCGGGGGAAGATTCCCGTTGATGGATCCTCCGCACAGCGCCGGTGATCCATCGTGGATGACCCGTTCCGATTTCTGTTACCTGAGCGTGAGGGCCTGCGCCCATGAAGGCGTGTCCGGCAGCTTCATCCAGGCTGCCAAGCTGCTGCCCGCCATTGCGGCGGATGCAATACACCTGGCTCCCTTCCATCCCATACATTTCGATGTGGTGTATGCCCCGGAAAGCCCTTCGGTGGTCGATCCAGCTCTGGCAGACCCTGTGCTGATGGCCGCCGGCATCAGCCCGGAGAACCAGTTGAGGGCCTTCATGAGGGCTTGCAGGCTGCTGGGCAAGGCGGTTGGCTATGACCTGCTGCCGTATGTGGCCCAGTTCGCACGGGTAGCCCTGGAACGGCCCGGCCTGTTCAGATGGATACAGCTGGACAGCAATCGGGCAGGGCTGGTACACGCCGACCCTTCCCGCCCCTATGGCCGCAGGGAACGCGAAGAGGTGGCCGGGATGGTGGCCGGCATCTGTGCTTCAGCCAAGGATGACTACGGTATTTCAAGCCTGAAGCGTCTGGAAGGTGACGACGAGGCGACTACGGCAGCCAAGGACAGGGCGTACTTCACCGCCATACGGATGTGCATAGAAAACGGCATCTGGCAGGTTCCGTGCCATGCCTGGAACGGCGCCGGGGCACCTGCCTTCTCCGGCTACGATCATGCCGCCGATTATCCTGTTTTTGCCTACCGCAACGACCGGGGCGAGGATGTCTCTGCAGAGGCCTATGGCGTCTCTGCTCCCTACGCCTTCTACGACGGCCTTCTGCCCAATTCCATTGCCGATCCTGATTGCATGCCTACCCCGCACGACAAGGCCATCGATTATTTCTCTTCCATCTTTTCCGGCTGGTCGGATCGTTATGGTTTTGACTTTGTCCGGATTGACTCGGTTGACCGGCTCCTCTGGTCTTCCCTTGACCCCGAAGGTACCCTGCCGGTGTCCGACGGCCTGACACCACAGGTGGTCCGGAGGGCACTGGAAACCGCCAGACAGGCTCACCCCGGCATCGGAGCCCTGGCATCCCGCTACGGTACCGAAGTGGATGAGTTTGCCCGGGAAGGCTTTGACCTGCTCATGGGCTACGACATGATGCGAAGGGTGGACGCTCCCCTGCTGCGGGAATCCCTGGCCCTGTACGACAGGCTGGTGCAGCGGAATGCCGATCCGGCCAGGCGCCGGGCTGCGGTGTGCTTCGCCGTGGATTCCCACGAGACCTCCTCGCCCAGGCAGTGGGGTGCGGCCCTGGCCACCGTGATGGGTCCGCTCCGCATGGGACTGCGCCATGCCGTTGCACGCTTCCTGTCCGTTGGCGGGGGGCGGCGTCCCCTGTACGAGGTGATGGGTTTCCAGGACCTTTCCACTGGCCTGTATGAGTCCAGTCTGGCCTTGAAAGGCCTGCAATGGAACGACAAGGCTGACTTTGCAAAAGCCTACGCAGGCACTGAAGCCTTGTACCGCCGCCTGCGTCCCTTCCTGGACACAGCGGCCATAACCACCCGCTACGTGTGCGAGACCTACGCCTGGTGGATCATTGTGCCAGCCGGACGCAACGGACCACCGCACCGGGTAGTCGTCGTGGCCCTGTCCCTTGAAACCGGAGAGGGCCTTGATCCCGGCCGCATCGACATACCCCTGCCGGGCTCCTGGGGAGAGCTGGAAGGAAGAATCCACCGCATTCCCGGAGGCTCCGGAACGGAAGTGTCGATCACCGGCTCCCTTGGCCTGCAGCTGCAATTCCTGGACTGCGTCATCGTCGACCTTGAACCAAGCCAGTCATTCTACTGAAACCCGGCGGCTAGCGGCCCTGGCGCTTGCGGATGTAGATCTGCTTGCCTGGATCGGCCGGGTTGGACCGTTCCTCTATGTCGAACCAGCCGCTGGACTTGATCAGTTCAGCCAGCTTGCGGTAGCCATAGTTGCGTGGGTCAAACTCAGGTTGCCTGTTGGCTACATACTGTCCCACGGGTCCGAGGTATGCCCAGCCAGACTCGTCGGCTGAATCCTCCACCGCAGCCACCAGCAGGGTACGCAGTCTCCTGTCCATCTTGAAGTCCTGGACCGGAGCCTTCTTGCGCGGCTCGCCGCCTTTGGCATTGGGAGCCTCTTCTTCCGGCTCTGGTTCACGCAGGATGTCGGTGTAGATGAACTTGTCGCAGGCCGCAACGAAGGGCTTGGGCGTCTTGCGCTCGCCGAAACCAACGACCAGTTTGCCTGCCTCCCGTAGCCGTGCAGCCAGGCGGGTAAAGTCGGAATCACTGGATACGATGCAGAACCCGTCCAGCTTCTCGGTGTACAGGAGATCCATCGCGTCGATGATCATCGCGCTGTCGGTGGCGTTCTTGCCGGTTGTGTAGGCAAACTGCTGGATGGGCTGGATTGCATACTCCAGAAGCCTGGCCTTCCACTGGGTCAGCTTGGTGCTGGTCCAGTCGCCATATATCCGCTTGACGCTGGCCACGCCGTATTTGGCCACCTCAGCCAGGAGCCCTTCCGCAATGCTCGGCTGGGTATTGTCAGCGTCTATCAGTACCGACAGCTTCAGCTGCCTGGCGTCATATTCCTTTATCGATGCAGCCATTTCATTACTCCGTTCAAGTCGAGGGGATGCGCCGTATCCAGGTCACGGCGCCGAGGGGCAGGCTTACCACGGAACGGGTCCGGTGATCCATTACGGATACCATATCCAGCCCGGGTGACCGGCTTACATCAACGGGAACACCTCTGGTCGTACAGCGCTGGCCTGACTCATCGGTCC
>JAVEXH010000296.1:0-4474 GCA_034004175.1 Spirochaetia bacterium | reverse complement strand
AAAGATATTCGGTTCCGGCAAGGCTGCTCTCATAACGGAATCCCTGCTTTCCTTTGGCTTGCTTCAGGCTATATTGCCTAAAATCGACGATGCTTTTACCGGCGGCGGGCAGAAGGCTGTGAGCTTGCGCACAAACCTGGAGGCACTTGACGCGTATGTAGGCGAGACCGGTGACAAGAGCCTGGGCGTCCTGTTGGCTTTTGTCCTTCGGGATGCCGTCCGCGAAGCTTCACTCATACCTGCCCAGGATGCCAATGAGGCCTATCATACGGCCCTGCAGGCTGCCAGGGATTTCATGTCCCCCCTTCCCATGCCCCGAGTGGATATTGAATTTGCCGTAAAAGCGGAATTCCAGGCACCGGAACCGAAAGAAAAAACAAAGAAGCCACGAAAGCGAAGGCGCCGGAAACCGGCAGCCTCAGGTCAGGAAAGCCCGGTTGCCCAGGTGAATACCGGGAAGCCACATGGGAATTAAGGTCGTTTGCGTGTGTTTGCTGTCCCCGCTTGACACACTGCTGATTTTTCCCGGAGTATGATCCTGTGAATGTCGAACGCCTAACCGGATTATCCATTGAAGCCTTGTATGCCCTGGCGGAGAAGATGGGTCTTGACCTGCCCGCCGGCCTGGAGCGGCTGTTTGTGATGGAGTCCATCCTCGAAGCCTTCGAGGAAGACCTGGTGGACCGCAAGGCATCAGGCAAAACCGCAAGCCATATGGAAGAGAAAAAATTCTCGGGCTCCGAACTCGACGAGATCGATGCTTCCCTTGACGCTGCACCCTGCCTGGAAAACCGGTACAACGAGACCGTCATCCATATCATCCCACGGGATCCCGAATGGGCCTTTGTCTTCTGGGATATAAAGGACGACGATCTGGATGGTCTGTGCCGTGGCAGCGAGTATACCGGCCTGATCCTCCGGGTAGGAATGAATCCGGGCTCCGATGGCACCTGTCAGGATTCTTTCGATGTCACCGTCAGCCAGGATGATGATCACTGGTACCTGCAATTGCCGGAAGCCGATAGTGAATACCGGGTGGAACTGTTTGCACGCTGCAATCCGCGGCCACGGTTACTGGCCCGCTCCAATACCATCAGGACTCCCAGAGCCCTGACAGCCGAAAGCCTGGATGCGCTGGACGAAACCGCTGCCGGGCTTGCAGCCCTTTCGGGGCTGGATAGCCTCATGCCGCAACTGGTTCCGGATCGGCATCCTTCCCGCATACTCGGCGGATTTGACGACTGATCGGGAGGATGATGTGGAAACCGGTAGTATTGCCCTCGTTCTGAACGCCCATCTCCCCTTTGTGCGTCAACCCGATTATCCCAGCTTCCTCGAGGAACGCTGGCTGTTCGAAGCCTTGTCCGAAACTTATCTGCCGCTCCTCCGGTTGTTTGCCCGCCTGGAAGCAGAAAAGATTCCCTGGAAAATCACCATGGCCGTTTCACCGACCCTCTCATCCATGCTCGGTGACCAGTTGCTGAAGGGCAGGTATATTGCCTGGCTGGAAAAGCAGCTTGAGCTTGCGGACAAGGAACTGGAACGCTGCAGCGGAGACCCTGTCTTCCAGCCTCTGGCCCAGATATATCACGATTTGTACCTGCAGAATCTGGATGATTTCAAGGTTCTGCATGGGGGCAATGTGCTGGCCGTGCTGGATTACTACTACAAGAAGGGCCGGCTTGAACTGATGACCAGCGGGGCTACCCATTCTTTCCTGCCCTTGTACAGGGAATACCCTGAGTCCATTGCCGCCCAGGTAGAGAATGCGGTTGTATCCTTCCGCTCGGCTTTTGGCCGGTCTCCGTCGGGATTCTGGATGCCCCAGCTGAGTTGGTATCCGGGCATCGAGAAGACTCTGAGTGCCTATGGCCTTCAGTACACCATTGTGACCACCCGCAGTGCCATGCTCGGCAAGCCTACTCCCCGTACAGGATCGTATGCACCCCTTTCATGCCCCAACGGTTTCATGACCTACGTCCGTGATGTAGCGGCCACCGAAGCCGTATGGTCCGAGACGGATGGCTATCCTGCGGACCCCGCATACCGTGATTTTTACCGGGATATAGGCTTTGATCTGCCTGTTGACTATGTAGGTCCATACATCGACCAGAACCAGGTGCGCACCTATACCGGATTCAAATACTGGGCCATCACCGGCCATACTGACCAGAAGATACCCTATGATCCCGATCTGGCCAGTGCCAAGGCGGTGGAACACGCTGAAAATTTCCTGTACAGCCGAGCCCGTCAGGCACGGAAAGCCGCAGTGCTGATGGACAGACCGGCACTGATGGTTGCCCCTTACGATGCCGAGTTGTTCGGGCACTCATGGTTCGAGGGTTTGCAATGGTTGGAAGCCATCTTCAGGAAGGCTCAGGGCACATCCGAACTCCGGTTCGTGACGCTTGGTGAATACCGCAAGGAATATCCGGAAGCCCAGAAATCTGTCCCCGAGTTTGCATCCTGGGGAGATGGTGGGTATGCCGGCGCATGGCTTGAAAAATCCAACGCCTGGATATACCGCCATTCCTTCAAGATGGCCGAACGCATGGTTGAACTGGCTGAACGTTTTCCGAACGAGAGTGGCTTGCGTGAACGGGTGCTCAACCAGGCGGCCCGTGAAGTGTTGCTGGCACAGGCTTCCGATTGGCCTTTCCTGCTTCGGGCAGGCAAGTCGGGCTCTTTTGCCAGGAAACAGATAGAGGATGCGGTAACCAATTTCTGCAGGATATACGAAATGCTGTGCGCCAATACCGTTGGAACCGAATGGTTGACCCATCTTGAGAAACGGAACAACATCTTCCCCAGCATCAATTACCGGGTGTTCAGACGCAAGCGCTGAGCCAGGGTTCCGGTTTGTTCCATGGCATGGCTAACAGTATGATACCTGTAACCGTAAGCAGACTGTTCAATCTCCGGGAGCGCTTCAGGATTGTGGCCATGGACCGGGTAGCCCCGCGGGTACTGAAGATCAGATTCAAACCCGAATCAGGCCTGGTCCGTCCGTACCATCCGGGCCAGTTCCTTTTTGCCCGGTTCGATATACCCGGGCTTCCGCACTCGGGACATTCCTTTTCCATCTCTAATCCACCAGGCAGCACGTACCTTGAAATTCTGGTCAAGGGAACAGATGACCGGACCCTTGCCTTGTATGACCTGGCTACGTCCTTTCCGGGGATTGATGGTCAGTCGACAGGAACAGCCTGGAAAGCCTGGCTGGACTATCCCTATGGATCGTTCACAACCGATGGAGCTGGAACCGGCCCGTGGGTTTTCCTTGCAACCGGCATAGGAATTGCACCTTTTCTGGCCATGGCAGGGGCCAGGCTTCGTGATGACGCACGGGTGCTGATCCTGTGGGCTGCAGACAACAGGGATGAGCTTGCCGGCCTTGAAGAACTTTCAGCAGTGAACGCACGGCGCCCATCCATCCGCATAATCCCCATACTTGGCCATGATCCCATGTGGACAGGCCAACGTGGCTCTCTGGACAGGCAGGTCCTTGAGGATCTGGCCGGACGTGAACTGGCAGACCCCCAGGCACATTACTGGATCTGTTGCCCTCCATCTGTACGGATTTCCCTGGTACGGATTCTGAAAAATCTCGGTATTCCCCGGAAGCGGATCCGGCACCAGGATTGTGCCTCATGACAAGCAATGCGCTTCGCCTCATCAAGTCCCTTGGCATACCGGTACGGACCCTCGAATACGAGGTGGACGAGAAAGACCTGTCCGCAGCGGCGGCAGCTGCCAAAACCGGGGTGGAACTGGACCGTATCTTCAAGACTCTGGTGGCTGTAGGTGACAGGACCGGTCCTTTCATGTGTGTCATACCAGGATCAGCGGAGCTTGACCTGAAGAAAGCTGCAAAAGCCAGCGGCAACAAGTCAGTGACCATGCTGCCCCTCAAGGATCTGGAGCCCCTGACCGGGTATCAGCGAGGTGGTTGTTCACCGGTTGGTTCCAGGAAAAAGCTGCCTGTCTATTTCGACGAAACCGCCCAGTTGTGGGAAGAGTTGTCGGTAAGCGCCGGCCATCGTGGTCTGCAGATGCTGCTTGCACCGGATGAGCTCCTGCGGGCTGCCGAAGGCAGGTATGCGGATCTGATCTGACGGCGCATGGCTTTACGGCCTCCCGCCATGGGGGCTATACTGCGGCCATGTCCTTCGTGCACCTCCACAACCATACTGATTTTTCGCTCCTTGACGGGGCTGCAAGCATCAAGAGCCTGGTCGGCAAGGCAAAAGACCTGGGCATGCCCGGCATGGCCATAACCGACCACGGCAACCTCTTCGGCGCCCTTAAATTCTACAAGGAATGCCGCTCGGCAGGCATCAATCCCATAATCGGTAGTGAATTCTACGTCGCCGGAGCCACGCGCTTTGACAAGACAGGCACCGAGGGCGGCAACAAGTACTACCACCTGGTATTGCTGGCCAAGAACGAGACCGGCTACCACAACCTGATACAC
>JAVEXH010000005.1:0-21737 GCA_034004175.1 Spirochaetia bacterium | reverse complement strand
GGTATCACCGAAATCCACCTTCATGATGTCCTTGATACCCAGAGCCGCCGGATCTCCGGCATGGATGGGTGCACCGTGGGCCTTGCGGAAGACCGAGGTGATCCTGGCTGCAGCTTCCACAAGGTCGGCTGGGATGGGCCGCATGCTTACCACCATCGGCCCCGAGAAGATACCACCTGGCCTGCATTCGCGGTTGGTAACGTACATGGGCACATTGCGGTTCAGTTCGATATGCCGTACCGGCACACCATGTGCCATGAGGGCGCTCTCGAAGGTGAAGGAGCAGCCCAGCAGGAAGCTGACCATGTCCTTGGTGAAGATATCCTTGATGTCGTCACGTTCTTCTGCCAGTTCTCCCTTGCGGTGAATCCGGTACCTGGGTACCTGGGTGCGGATATCTGCCCCGGGAGCAGCCCAGGAAGGAGATACACTTCCGGCTTCGCATACATCTATCACCGGGCAGGGTTTCTCGTTGCGCTGGCAGAACAGGAGGAAGTCAAAAGCTTCGGCTTTGGGCAATATGACGACATTGGCCTGCACATAACCTGCAGCCAGGCCGCTGGTCTGGCCGCGTATGGTGCCTGCCTCTATGGCGGCACGGATTTCCTGTGGTGTGTTCATTCTGGCTCCATCCTGCTCTGTGATCCCGGAATTGCTGGCCTCAGTATAAACAGGGGTTCCGGGGCTCCGCAAGCCGGAAAACTCTTGCCTGCCTGAGACTTTTCCCTGCCTGCCCTGGTTCCTTCCGGGTCAGTTTCCGGTCCTGACGGCCCACCACAGCCTGGCAGACGTCGAACGCGGATTCTGGTAGCGCTCCCCGGGAGTTGCCCTGATGCCTTCTTCGGCAACCGGGGAGTAGATGCCACTGGCCAGACCGGCCGCGAAGGCGCGGCGGACCCTCAGTTCCTCGCCGGAATGGAAGCACAGGATGGCCGCCCGGCCGCCAGGCACAAGGCAGTCCGGCAGGGCAGCCAGCAAGGCGTCCAGGGCTTCCAGTTCTCCGTTCACCGCTATGCGAAGGGCCTGGAAGGTGCGCCTGATGGCCTTTTTTACGTGATCTTCAGAGTCCACCCTGTCATCCAGGGCATAATGGATGGCTCTTCTGAGGGCCATGGTGGTGTCTATGCTGCCCCTGCGCAGGGTCAGCACCCTGGCGATGATCGGAGCCTCCGGCTCGTCGGAATATTCCTCGATGATGGACCGCAGTTGCTTCTCGGAGATGTCCAGCAGGAGTTGGGCGGCACTCTGGCCGTGTCCGGGATCCATGCGCATATCCAGTGGTCCGTCGTGCTTGAAGGTAAAGCCGCGCTCCGGATTGTCGATCTGCATCGACGAGACGCCGAGATCAGCCAGAATCATGTGTACCCTCGGCAGCCTGTTATCGGCCAGCAGCCTTTGCAGATCGGCAAAGTTGGTATGCACGGCAGTGAAAGCCTCCTGGCCAAAGCCGTTATCCCGGAGGCGTGCTTCGGTTTTCGCAAGTTCCAATGGATCCCTGTCAAGGCCGAACAGCCTGCCGCCGGGCATGATGGCCTTCAGGAGTTCCAGTGCATGTCCCCCGTGACCAAGGGTGGCGTCCACTACACGTTCCCCGGGCTTCGGGGCCAGGACTTCGAGCACTTCCTGGACGCAGATGCTCCTGTGGGTACCTGCAGGTGTATCACCCCTGGCTTTTACCTTTTCCACATCCTCCGGGTAGAGTTCTGGCTTCAGTTCCTTGTATTTTTCGGCAAACCGCCGTGGATGGGTGCCCTTGTAGCGTGGACGGCGTATGTGACGCTCTTCGGGTTGTTCCGGTGTTTCTGCCATGCACACAGTATACCGTATTCTCCCTGTTCGAGGTGAATCGGTAAATATAGATTTCCTTGACGCCTGTATCAAACCGACATATCCTGTAGAACATTCGGCTTCAGTCTGGCGGTTTGTCCGCGGTCGAATGGCTCCGTCAAGTATGGCTTGGCCATGGGTAGCTACGACGTTGTCAAATTAAAGTACATCAAGGGGCGTGCGAATGGCGTTCAAGTTTCCCGGAAAATCTCTGGCGGCTCGGGAACCATCCCATGGTGAGGGTTTCGAGTTCTTTCTGCGTACAGCCATACCCTTTCTTGGTGTCATTTCGGCACTTCTCATCAGTGCTATCATTCTGCTGTTTCTGAAAACCAATCCCGTCGTGGCGTATGCAGCCATGTTCCAGGGTGCCTTTGGCTCGATCAACGGGTGGTCCCAGAGTCTGGTCAAAGCGACACCCTTGCTCCTGGTAGGTCTTGGCGTCTGCATAGCCTTCAGGGCCAGTGTCATAAACGTCGGTGGTGAGGGGCAGATAATACTCGGCGCTCTGGCTGGCACCTGGTTTGCCCTTACTTTCCCTGATCTTCCCCGGTTCGTGCTTATACCTGGCTGTATGACTGCAGGCTTTCTGGCCGGCGCATTCTGGGGCCTGATCCCGGGTTTCCTCAAGGCCCGGTACAAGGTGAACGAGATCCTCAGCACCATAATGATGAACTCCATAGCTTTGCAGTTCATGAATTACTTGCTGCAGGGGCCCATGATGGATCCCGAAGGCATCGCAGCCGGCACTTTCCTGGCCCAGTCCGCCCGGTTGCCACCAAACTCCTGGCTGGCCCGGCTCATACCTCGCACCATGCTCCATTCCGGTGTCTATGTAGCCCTCATATTCGCCATCCTTGTGTATGTCTTCCTGTGGAGGACGACGATAGGCTACCAGATCCGGGCTGTTGGCCTGAACCCGCGGGCTTCCCGGTATTCGGGCATCAATGTTCCTTTCAACCAGATGCTCTCGCTTACCATAGCCGGTGGCCTTTCAGGCCTTGCCGGTGTGATAGAGGTCATGGGTGTCCACCGGCGCATCCTGGAAGGGCTGACCGGCGGCTATGGCTTTACCGGCATTGTCGCTGCCCTCCTGGGCAGTCTGCATCCCCTTGGCATCATTCCCGCATCGGTGCTGTTCGGTGGTCTGCTGGTGGGTGCCAATACCATGCAGCGGGCAGTGCAGATACCGGCCGCCCTCATCAATGCCATCCTTGGCCTGATAGTGCTGTTCGTGTCCGGGTCGGCCCTCTGGATCCACCAGATCATGAAGAAACGCAAGACCGCAGCCATCGTGGTCGCCTTGCCCAAGGTTGACGCGGTACCCGAGGAAACAAAGTCATGATGAACATATTTACCTGGGACGTACTCTCCGGAGTCCTCCGGACCATGATAGCCCTTTCTACTCCTTTCCTTTTTGCCGCCCTCGGTGAAACTTTCTCGCAGCTTTCCGGTGTGGTGAACCTTGGTGTGGACGGCATAATGTTGCTGGCAGGATTCTTTGCCTTCTATGCGGTGTTCCTGACCGGCAATGTCTGGCTGGGGCTCCTGCTGGCCATGCTGGTGGGGCTGATAATGGGCCTGATGATGTCCTTCGTCAGTGTAACCCTGAAAGCCCAGCAAGGCATCAGCGGCATCGGCCTGCAGATGTTCGGGCTGGGCATGTCCAGCCTGCTGTTCAAGGTGCTGGTTGGCACGGTCACCTCGGTGTCCGGTTTTGTGCCGGTGAAGATTCCCCTTCTTGGGGACATCCCGTTCTTAGGATCTATACTCTTCAACAACAACATCCTGGTGTACAGCGCCTTCCTCCTGGTTCCCCTGTCCTGGTGGGTTCTCGAAAAGACAACCCTGGGCCTGAAGATCAAGGCTGTGGGCCAGAACCCGGCTGCTGCAGACTCGGTGGGCATCAATGTAAACCGCATCCGCTACTTCAGCGTTTGCCTTGGTGCGGTCCTGGCAGGCATCGCGGGAGCCTCCCTGTCGATATCGATAGCGAACCTCTTCCAGGACAACCTGACTTCAGGACAGGGCTTCATAGCCGTAGCCTTGGTGTACTTCGGTGGCTGGAGTCCGGTTGGCGTCCTGGGTGGCGCCCTGCTGTTCAGCCTTGCCAATTCGGCACAGTTGTGGCTGCAGGTTCTGGGCATTGATGTGCCAGCCAGCCTGGCCGTCATGCTGCCCTATGTGCTCACCATTGTGGTGCTGACCGTAGCGGTGAACCGCGGCAAGCAGCCGGCGGCCCTGAACAAGCAATTCTTCAGGGGCGAGAACTGAGTTTTCATCAGATAGGTTGAAGATTTCCCGGGGGGAGTGCCCGTTCCTGGGAAGGATTTCATCATCTGGGAAGTAAATGGGTTGCATGGAGGGCGTTGACCTTCCTGGAATACCGTACCATTTATGGGCGGTAGCATACGTTAAGGAGTGTTGCATGAAGTCGATCAGAACCTTGGGAGTACTATTGCTGGCAGTAGCAGTAGGTGTGATGTTGATAGGATGCCAAAAAAAAGCTGAAGCCCCGGTGGCTGCACCGGTAGTTGAGCAACTCCGCATCGCAGTTGTCATGCCCAGCGCCACCACCGACATGGCCTTCAGCCAGTCCATGTGGAATGCCCTGCTCAAGGTGCAGGCTGCCATGGGTGGCCCGTCCGCTCTGGAGCTGAAGTATTCAGAGAACATGTTCAATGTGCCGGATGCAGCGGCCGCCATCCGCGACTATGCCAGCCAGGGTTTTGACATTGTCCTTGGCCATGGATCACAGTACGGTTCAAGCATCCGTGAAGTTGCTCCCGATTTCCCTGAAGTGGTATTCGCCTGGGGAACCGATGTGAACAACTTTGGCCTGCCCAACGTATATGCCTATACCGCCGCAGCCGAGCAGGGCGGATATGTCAACGGCGTAATCGCCGCACTCCTGAACACCACCGGCAAGATCGGTGTGACCGGCCCCATCGAAGTGGGTGACGCCAAGACCTATATCGACGGCTTCGTAGCCGGTGTTAATTCCGTTGGCAAGAACATCACCATTTCCAAGACCTGGACCGGCAGCTTCTCCGATGTGGCCCTCATGACCGCAGCTGCCAAGACCCACATCGCCAACGGCGCCGGCGCCCTCACCGGATCTTCCCAGTCAGTAGTCGGTTCAATCGGCGCCTGCAAGGAAGCCGGCAATGTGCTCTGGTTCGGTACCCAGTCTGACCAGGCCTCTTTGGCTCCCAGTCTTGCCGTGGCTTCCCAGATCTATGACTGGGAAGGCATGCTCAACGACATCATTGCCAACCGCAAGGCCGGCAAACTCGGTGGTGACGCCTTTGTCCTGACCTTGGCCAATGGCGGGCTGAAAGTTGCCTACAACCCCGGATTCACCCTTCCTGCGGATGTGAAGGCCAAGGCTGACGCAGCAATTGAAGGAATCAAGAACGGCAGCATCAAGGCTCTTCCCTGAGATTTGGAGCATTGATCGATTGTAGTTGACATCGGGAGTATCGGTGCATGGCTCCGGTACTCCCTTTTTGCTTGATGTGCGATCCCTGTGTCCCTTTGTCTGGCGCATTGATGGATCGCCCCTGAAGCAAGAATTGTCCTAAGCACAACCGCCTGAAGCAAGAACCGTATATGGATAGCCGTAGTTGGAGGTAACGATGAAGGTCATGATACAACACGTCGAGATGAAGGGCATAGTCAAGCGTTTCCCCGGCGTTCTGGCCTGTGACAAGGTGGATTTCGATCTGAGGGCCGGAGAAGTCCATGCCCTTCTGGGAGAGAATGGGGCGGGTAAAAGCACCCTCATGAAGATCCTGTACGGCATGTATCAGATAGACGGCGGATCCATCATGATTGATGGCACGGAGCGGCATTTCCACTCTCCTGCGGATGCTCTGGATGCGGGCATCGGAATGATCCATCAGCATTTCATGCTGGTTCCAACCATGACCGTTGCCCAGAATGTGGCCCTTGGCCAGCCATCCAGCCGTGGTTTCCTGCTTGACCTGAACGTGGTTTCCGAGCGTATCTGCGATCTGTCGGCCGAATACGGACTGAAGGTGAATCCCAATGACCTGGTTGGCCATCTGTCGGTAGGCGAGCAGCAGCGTGTGGAAATCATCAAGGCCCTGTACCGGGGTGCGAGTATCATCATCCTTGATGAACCCACCGCTGTGCTCACTCCCCAGGAAGTGGATGATCTCTTCATCATCCTGAAGAAGATGGTGAAGGAAGGTCACGGGCTGGTATTCATATCCCACAAGCTCCACGAGGTAACAGCCTTGTGCAACCGCATTACTGTACTGCGGGATGGCAAGATGATGGGTACCAGGAGTGCCGAGGGTGTTGAGCGGCATGACCTGATAAAGATGATGGTTGGCCGTGACCTGAAGACCCTGCAGCACCGGGACTACAATCCCGGGCCCGCCCGCCTTGAGGTAAGGGATCTGCATGTCACTGGGGATCGTGGTGTGGAATCCGTGAAGGGTATAAATCTTACCGTGCATTCAGGTGAAATCCTGGGTATTGCCGGGGTGTCAGGCAATGGTCAGCTTGAGCTGGCCGAGAGCCTTATCGGTGTGCGCAAGGTGGACTCCGGTACCATACTGCTGAATGGAACCGATATAGCCGGCTTGAAGCTGAACGAGCGTATAGACCAAGGTGTGGCCATCATACCCGAGGAACGCATGCTGGACGGCGCCATCAATGATTTCTCTGTCCAGGAAAATGTCTTCCTTCATGACCACATGGAAAAGTCATTCCGTAAGGGTATATTCCTTGACTTCAAGGCCATGGCCACACATGCCAAAAACCTGGTACGTGAGTTCACGGTAAAGACGCCAACCCTGGAGACACCCATCAAGAACCTGTCGGGCGGAAACATACAGAAACTGATCATGGCCAGGGAACTGGCCAGGAAGCCGTCTGTACTGGTTGCGGCCCAGCCGACCCGTGGCGTGGATATCGGTGCTTCCGAATACATACACCAGCGCCTGCTCATGCAGCGTGATGCCGGAACGGCCATACTCCTGTCGTCCGAAGATCTGGATGAGCTATACGATCTTTCAGACCGGATTGCCGTCATCTACGAGGGACAGATCATGGGAATCTTCGAGCGCAAGGACACCGATATCCAGACTCTTGGTCTGCTGATGGCCGGTATCAGGCCAGGAGACCCGCCCAAGCCCGAAAAGGTGATAGCCGCCTGCGAGGACTGAGCCCTTGCTGCCGGTCTGATAGATTCCATCCGGACATACTGCTTTGAATCGAACTATCCCTTGACGCGGATGCTGATCTGCTTCAAGGTGTAGGCTCATGAACAAAGCTACGCTGTAAGCGCGGATCGGCACAGCCGTTCCGCAGGACATTGCCACTTTCCCCATCCTGCGTACTGCTCCGGTCTGCGGCGTTGCCGTGTACTGGATACCGATCCGCGCCACCATCCAAAAACAACTAAACCTGATGATGGATAGATACATGCGTGAGCATATACAGATACGCAGCAAGCCGTACATATTTTTTACGCCTGAAAACGATGAGCAGTTCGAAGCCATCCTGAACCTGACCAGAACCGTCCATGGCGAGGGGGCTGTTGCCCTCTGCCGCAGCTTCGACGCTGGTATCCCTGGAATGTGCCGGGATGACTGGTACGGCCTTGCCCGCCTGGATGACTGGCCGCAAGGGGATGCAGCACCTGGAAGGGTAGTATCGACCTTGTGCAGGATACCAACAGTCTGGACCTGTGCTGATGCAGGTGCGGAGGTACAGTTGCCATCGGCCGAACTGGGCATGGTGGCAAGCGCCGAGGATGCCCGAGGTCTTGGCCTGTCAACCTGGCTCATGAAGCGATTCCAGGCAGACTCGATCAAGGCAGGATTTTCACTATCCTCCATCCAGGGCATCCCGTACTTCTACCGTCGTTTCGGCTATGAATATGCAGTGCCTCTGTTGCCGAAGATTGTGCTTGCTCCGGGTCAGGTTCATGGTCGGGCAGTTGCGACCCAGGTCAGAGAAGCTGGATTCGGGGACATTTCCCTGATGTCGGGATGGTTCACGGAAGTATCCCGTACCTTGGGTGTACGCGCTGACAGGAGTGAAGAACACTGGATGTACCTTATGGACAAGGCACAGGCCAGCTTCGAAACAGCGGTTGAACGGCGTATCCTGCTTGACCGGCAGGGGAGGCCAGCTGGCTGGCTCGGCTTCCAGCGGGAATGTTTTGGCCCGACCCTGGCCATTGCCGAGGCCTCGCTGCCGGACAAGGGCAGCGGCTGGACAGCCCAGGCAATGCTGGCACTGGCAGATTCCATCAGGGCAGAAGAGGGCTTGCCGCATGTAACAGTGCTTCTGCCCCGCAGCCATCCGGTGTCGGTGGCGGCGGCTGAACTGGGGGGCGAGCTGTGCCGTGAATATGCCTGGCAGATCGCCATACTGGACAAGCCTGCATTCTTCGGCTGTATGCGCCCGGTGATCGAGGCACGGCTGAGAAAGGGCGGCTGGGAGGGTAGGACTCAGTGCCTGAACCTGGATCTGTACGCCGGAGGCCTGCGATTTGACTGGGATGGTAAGCGGCTGGAAATTGCCTGGATGCCTGATCCTGCCTTGGATACCGGACCAGAACAACTCCGGGGGCAATCGTTGGAGGACATCGATACCATGCCTGAAAAGCCCGTTTCAGCCTTCCCTCCCGAACTGCTGAGTCCTTTGGCGCTTGGATACCGGACTTGGCAGGAATTGGGGCATTGCAGGAGGGATGTGATGATACGCCCCGAGGATCGGGGCTTCATGGATGTCCTGTTCCCGGTGATGGCTTCCTTCATCTATCCACTGTTCTGATTTTGAGCCTTCCGATGAAGCCAGCAAACCGCTGAGTTGATCACGAATACCGGACTGGACACACGGGGTTATGAGCACGTGTGTCCAGTCCGGTTTTTCAGACAGGATCTTCAATTTTTAAATTTTCTTTTTGACAGATTCCATATCGCGGTTAATATATTTCTGTATACAAAACTCTCCATACATTTTGATGTGTGTAGGGAAGAGCTTCGAAGTTTCTTGTGGTGTGCGCGGGCCGCACAACCTTATTTCGCGATGGATATTCGAGGAGGTTCGTATGAACAGGATGATGAAGTGCATGATGCTGCTTGTCATTGCGGTATTGGCAGTTTCCGCGGTTTTTGCGGAAGGACAGGCTGAAGCTGCCTATCCGGAACGGGACATTACCTGCATCATTCCCTTCGGGCAGGGTGGTGGTACCGATGTCTGGGCCCGCAAGGTCATGGAGTCCATGGCCAAGGATCTCAAGGTATCCATAACCACCACCAATGTGACCGGCGGCAGTGCTGGATCAATCGGCATATCACAGGTATGGAACTCTCCCCATGACATGGAAATGTCCAGTATCCAGGAGGAGGCCAAGGTCGGCAAACCCGGGTTCTGCCACCAGGTGCATGAACGCAGCCGAGCCGCTGAGTATATTGCCTGGCAGGAGTTCAAGAGCCAGTTGAAGACCAGCAGTGCCGCACAGGCTGAGCAGGGCACCGATGATATCCCGGAATCTTGAATCCGGCTCGGCCTCCTGCTCTGTCCCCGCTGAAGGAGTCCCGGAATCTTCAGATGCTCCGGACCAGGCAAAGGCTGGCACCGGAACCACGAATACGGGCTTGCCGCACCGGCTGTTGTCCGGATTTCCCATGATGGACGATGCGATATCGACCACCATTTTTGTCCGGTCCGATGGAAGCCCCTGGCTGAGGCCTGGTATGGACGTGAAGACTCCACCCAGAAAATGGGCAACAAAGGTACTGCAGTGCAGTCCCTTTTCCCGCGCGCTGGCGGCCACAGCCTTGGTGGCGTCCTTTGTCCACAGGGGCAAGGCCGATTCAAGGAACACTTCTGCCTGGAAGGCCTCAAAACCGGTTTCGGCAAGGAAGGGCAGACCGGAGACCAGTTCACCTGGTCCGAACCCAGGCCCGGAACGGGAGAGGAAATAGGCTGGTGAAACCCCGGTCATGTTTGCTCCACACACAAAATATTGTATACAAAAAATAGACCCTCTTATGGGTTCTGTCAATAGATATATTGAATACAAAATGGATTGACGCCGGGACGCCGGTTGTCTAGAATGCTTGCATGGTAGCAACAAGGTTCGAGGATCTGGCCGAGCAGGTGTACAGGACCCTTCGTGACATGATTCTGGCTGGCGAACTGGTTCCAGGCCAGAAGCTTGTACAGGAGGCTTTGTCCGAGCGGCTTGGTGTCTCACGCACGCCCTTGTTGGCGGCTTTCTCCAAACTGGAGAAGGAGATGCTGGTGGAACTGGTTCCGCGGCGGGGAGCCTTTGTGAAGCGGCTTTCCCCGGCAGAACTGCTGCAGTTGTATGAAGTGCGTCTGCGCCTGGAACCGCTGGGGGCCTTCGAAGCCGCTCGGCACCTGGACAGGAAGGGTAAGCAGGTCCTGGATGAGCTTCATGCAAGCTACCATGCTGCTGTAAAGGCAGGTGAGCCACAGGAAATCCGCATGGCGGATTACCATTTCCACATGGCCATAATGAACCTGTCCGGGAATGCCGTGCTTGAGCGTATTCTATCTTCCTTTGCAATCGTTTCCAAAAGCAACCAGCGCGGCCTCATGAAACCTGCCGGCAAGAGCCTGGAGGAACATGAGGCCTTGCGTGCTGCCATAACCAGCAAGAATGCAGAATTATCCGAGACTCTCATGCGTGAACATCTGACCGAAGCCAGGGACAATGCTGCACGAATCCTTGCGATGGAAGGCCAGAACAGGCCGGGTTCCTGAGATGGCCACACTGGCGCCGATCAGACGGACCGTTGTGTCTGTCGAGATTTACTCTGAAATAAAGAAGGCCTTGTTCGAGGGTGACTGGATTCCCGGTCAGCGTATAGACCGCAAAGCCCTGGCCGAGCGTTTCGGTATCAGTCAGACCCCGGTAAACGATGCCCTCAACAGGTTGACCGGTGAGGGCCTGGTGGAGAGCAGGTCACGGGATGGCTTTTTTGTACCCGATTACGACGATTCCGAACTGGCAGACATCTTTGCGGCCAGGGCTGGTTTTGAATCCATTGCTGCCAGGTTGTGTGCCGAAGAGGCGGATGCCGATGGCAAACGGGAGCTGGCTCTGCTGTTTGAACCCTTCGGTGACAGCGTGGCAGAGGGTTTCGAAGCGGCTTACCTGGTGGCAGACAAGGCCTTCCACACCGGCATAGTAAGGATATCGGGCAGTTCGCGCCTGACTGAAGTGGAGGCTTCCTTCGGTCTGGCCTGCCGTTCATACGAGCATGGTCTGGTACGACCCCCGTCTGAAACCCTGCCGGAGCATCGAGGCATCCTGGCCGCCATCCTGGCTGGTGAAGGCCGGGCAGCCCAGCTTGGCATGGCCGAGCACCTGCTGGCTACCAGGCGGTTCCTGCTACATCGACGATAGTTCACAGTTTTTTTATCCAATTCCCACAGAGTCCTGATTTTCAGCCTGTACAACAATGTCATCCTACGTAACCCGACAGGGAGGCATCCATGAAAATCAGGTATCGCTTATTTGCAGTCGCATTGGCCATGGTTATGGCAGCGGCTCCGGCTTTTGCCGGAGGAAATAAGGAAGGTGCTCCGTCCGGAGAGACTCAGGCTGAACGCGCCAAGTATGTATTCGTCTTCATCGGAGACGGTATGTCCATGACCCAGGTAAGTGCTGCAGAGATCTACGCACAGGCCATGGCTGCCAAGGAGCCAGGTTTCACCAAGCTCGGTTTTACCCAGCTCCCGGCCCAGGGCCTGACTACGACGTATGATTCCACTTCCATCATCACTGACTCGGCTTCTGCGGGTACCGCCATAGCTACGGGCAACAAGACAGCCAGTGGTACCATCAATATGGATCCGGGCAAGACCATGAAGTACAAGACCATTGCCGAATATGCCAAGGAGATGGGCTGGAAGGTTGGCGTGGTCTCCAATGTTTCCCTTGACCATGCCACCCCGGCAGCTTTCTATGCCAAAGTACCAAGTCGGGGCAACATGTATGACATCAGCCTCCAGCTTGTGGAGTCCGGCTTTGATTATTTCGGCGGTGGTGGCCTGGCCCAGCCCAAGGGTAAGAACGGGGACCAGCCTGATGTGATCGACCTTGCCAAAAAGGCCGGCTATGTTGTGGTGAACAGCCCCGAAGCCTTCAAGACGCTGAAGCCCGCAGAGGGGCAGAAGGTCCTGGCTATCAATGCCACGCTCCAGGATTCGGCAGCCATGCCCTATGACATAGACCGCAAGGATGGAGATCTTGCCCTTGCCGATTATGTGGAGAAAGGCATAGAGCTTCTGATGAATGATGAAGGCTTTTTCCTTGCCATCGAGTCCGGCAAGATAGACTGGGCCTGCCATGCCAATGACGCGGCTGCTTCCATCGGCGACACCCTGGCTTTTGACAAGGCCATAGCCAAGGCTCTGGAGTTCCAGGCTGAATATCCTGAAGATACTCTCATCGTGGTAACCGGTGACCATGAGACAGGTGGTCTGAGCATCGGCTTTGCTGGTTCCAAGTATTCAACAGCCTATGAGAAGATCTCACTGCAGAAGGGGTCGTATGTCGCCTTCAATGACGAGATCCTGGCCTGGTACAAGCAGGGACGTTCTGCTGATGATGCCTACCTTGAAGACCTACTCCCTGAAATCCAGCGCTTCTTCGGCATCGATTTCGGCAACCTCCCCGAGTCCGACAAGGAGCTGATACAGAGGTCTTTCGTCCGTACCATGAAGGGTGAAGTTGAACGGGCTCCCCAGGAAAGCATCTACCTGCTGTACGGTGGTTATGAACCCCTCACGGTAACCCTGACCCACATCACCAACCAGAATGCCGGCATCGGCTGGACCAGCTATTCCCATACCGGCGTTCCTGTTCCCACCTTTGCCAAGGGTAGTGGAGAGGGACTGTTCAATGGTTACTACGACAACACCAACATCTTTGACAAGCTTGCATCGGTGATGGGTGTTCCGGAGCTCTGAAAATACCGGGAATCCGGGATGGCCGGGGTGGTACTTTGTGCCACCCCGGCATTGCTTTGTTATGGAGGTCCCATGAATATCCAGCACGCCATAAAACAGTATTTCAGGCATGCCTGGGCCGGTGCCAGCAGGCAAGAGCTTGTCTTTGTCACCATCGCCATCATCCTTATCGTATTGGTAGCCATGATCCCCACCGGTTATGAGCGATCAGGTGATGTTTCGGTCCGGGCCAAGGCAGAGGTCCTCGAAACCTTCGATGGCGGTGTAAAAAACTACGGTGTACTTTTACAGGGTGAGCAGATAGCCCGTGTACGTGTTCTTGATGGCCCGTATGGTGGTCTGGAGGCGGAAGCAAACAACCTGCTGTATGGCAAAGCCGACATGGACAAGATATTCCAGCCTGGTGACAAGGCCTTGGTGGTAATACATCCCGATGCGGACAACAGGCCTGCTGATATCTCCATCATGGATCACTGGCGGGTAGATATCCAGGCTGGCATGGTGCTCGGCTTTCTCTTCCTGCTGCTGTTTTTTGGCGGCTGGACGGGTTTCAAGAGCTTTGTAGCCTTCATGTTGACAGGTGTTGTCATCTGGAAGCTACTCATACCTGCCTTCCTTGCGGGCATACCGCCTGTCCTGGCAAGCCTGGCAGTGGTTGGCCTGCTCAGTTTCTTCATCATCTTCCTGGTGGCAGGCTTTTCAAGAACCGGTCTGGCCGCCTTCCTTGGCAGCATGAGCGGTACTGCGATCAGCGCCATCATAGCCCTGGCTCTGGCCTGGCCGTACCGTCTGAATGGAGCAGTCCGCCCGTTTTCGGAGACCCTGCGCTTCGGAGGATTCGAGCACCTCAACCTGACACAGATATTCCTGGCCGGGACCTTCCTGGCTTCATCCGGCGCGTTCATGGATCTTGCGATGGATGTGGCCGCTTCGATAGAAGAAATCCATCATAAACGGCCTGGTCTTGGTTTCCTTGCATTGGTCAAATCCGGTTTCAATGTGGGGCGCAAGGTAATCGGTACTATGTCTACTACATTGCTTCTGGCTTATACCGGTGGCTTTACCAGTCTGCTTATGGTGTTCATGGCCCAGGGTGTGCCTGCACTGAACACCTTCAACATGGTGTACGTTTCCAGCGAGATCTTTCATACGATGACAGGTTCTGCAGGGCTGGTACTGATCGCACCCCTGACGGCAATACTGGCTTCGGCTCTGGCTGTCCTGCCTTGGACGGATAGGTCTTCCCGGAAGACAGGAGGAAAATCAGACTAGGATTGATCTCCTGACGGTGCTTCAGGGGGGGCTGCCGATGGTGATGCATAAGTTGATGCTGGTGGTGCCAATGAAGCAGCCTGCTGGCTCCCGTCGTCGATGCTTGCCGGTACAGCCTTTGCTTTTTCCTTATTGAGTTTCTTGAGACTCCTGCGGAGGCCGGAAGACTGGAAGCTGCGCTTGATGGACCCTGGCAGCATGACCAGCAGGCCTATCACCACACCAAGGAACAAGGTAACCAGCAAAATCAGTGACAGGGATCCTGAAAAAGACCAGGCGAACAATACCACTGCTACTTGGGCGCTGTTCTGTAGGGCAAAGACGACAGCGCCGATTGCCACGATCAGCGCAAAAATGAGGTAGAAAATTGCCATGGGATGTCTCCTTGCCTTAAGTGTGTAACAAAGGCAGTCAGGCGTCAAGCTTGTTCAGCGCTCGGCCAGACTTGGAGTCATTTGCAGACAGCGGAAGGGCAGAAGACCTGATCAGGCAGTCCCATGAAGTTCCAGATTTGTTTTGGCCTTCTCCAGGGCTGCAAGGATGGTGTAATCCTGCTCTACCAGCAACTTTTCGGCTTCGTGTATCTCTCCTGACAAGGCCTGTATCTCCCGCAAGAGGCCATCAACGGCGCTTTTGCCGCTCCGCCTGTCTGCGTATTGTTCCTGCAGTTCACAGAGATGGGATGACAAAGCATCTATTTCGGGAAGGACACGCTGGATCTCCTCCTGTCCCTCGGTTATGCCACTTGCCAAGGACTCTGCAACGGCAACTGTTGCATCTATTCCTCTGGCTATGGACGAAAAGACCGATTCCGTCTGTCTGGATAACTGCAGCCCGGTCTCTATCCTGGTCTCCATGTCGCGCATCTTGTTTTCTATCTGTTTGACTGTGCTGGCACTGTTCTCGGCAAGGCTGCGTACTTCGGCGGCTACAACGGCAAAGCCTGCACCTGAGTCCCCGGCATGGGCGGCTTCAATAGCGGCATTCATGGCCAGCAGGTTGGTCCGGGCCGCAATGGCCGATATTTCCTTGAGTATTCCGCGTACTTCCTGTGACTCGGAAGCGATGGCTGCCATTGAAGCAGCGGTTCGATCTACGGCATCCTTGCCGGCAACAGAGTCCCTGGCCAGCGGCTTGGTACTCTCTATGGCTTTGTCAGCGGCTTGCTGCATGGCCTCGGTGGTCCGGGCCAGTTTCCTGATGGAAGCGCTGCTGTCATCGAAAGAGCAGGCATGTCTGTCCAGACCTTCTATCATTGCGTTGAAAGCTGCAAGAATCTCATCCAGGCTTGTTCCTGCCCGGAGAACCATCTCCCGCTGTTCGGTGGTTTTGCCACCCACAGCTGCAGCTTTCTCCAGCAAGTCCTTGAACTCGGTAATGGCGAAGGACAGGGCTGAGTCTGCCTCTGCAATCGCTTTTTCCTCGAGCTTTTTAAGTTCTGCCGAAGCCTGGGCAGTTTTTAGCGCTTCTGACTTGACCGAGTCCAGTTCAGTTCTGGTGTCTGTCAGTTTGCGTTTGATGGTTCTGTGCAAAGCAAGTACCAGTGTGGTCATCAGTACGGAGCTCAAGCTGATAATGATCAATATGCTGTTCACGGTTGGCATACTCCTGTGGTTGAAGTGGACAGGAATTGTACCATAACACAGGAAATCAGGGAATTGTCTAGCAGCATTGTAATGTTTTGTCTGTTGAAACGGACTGGCTCAACCCTTATACGAAACTTGCGAGCATTCCTATCCAGAATGTCAGGGTGAGCATTGAAAACAGGGTGGTGGCGCTGACTATTTCTCCGGCCAGTTCGCTGTCGGCGCCAAGTGCCTCGGCCATGACAAAACTGGTGACAGCCGTAGGGCAGGCGGCAAAAACCACCAGGGTAACCAGGATGTCGCCAGTGATGGAGAATGCCCGTGCCAGCAGCCAGACAAAAGCGGGCAGGACAAGTAGCTTGATGGCTGACGCACCAGACCAGAGCAGCTTCCGGCCCATGAGGCTTTTCATGTTCAGGGAGCCACCTATGCCGATGAGAGCCAGAGGTAGGGTCAACCGACCTACGTAGTCCATGGAATTGACCACCACGCCGGGTAGGGTGATGTCCAGCAGACCAAAGGGCAGTCCCAGAAGAATACCCCATATAAGAGGGTTCCGGATCAATTCACTCCAGACCTTTTTCGCGATGCTGCCTTCCTGATGGCCGGAACTGTGACTCAGGATGACAATGGCCAGGAAATTGAAGAGGGGCATGAGGACTATCAGGAAAACCACGGCAATCTGTACGGCACTGCTGCCATAACTGCTCTCGATCACTGCCAGTCCCAGTATGGTTATGTTGCCCCTGAAGCCGCCCTGCACCATGCTGCCCATGATAGGCCCTTCCATCCGGGAAAAGGCTTTCCAGGAACCAATGAAGACCAGGATGGTTGCACCTGCCAGCACTGCCATTCCCAGATAGAGGTCTGCAGGGATGCTGTCTACCACTGACATCCGCTGGAAAAGCATCACAGGGAGTACCAGGCGGTAGACCAGTACAGAAGAGGTGGAGATGAAGGAATCCCCGATGACAGCTTTCCTCTTCAGAACCAGTCCGACAAGGATGAGTGCAAAAATCGGCGCAATGGTTTCTGCGGCAAAGGCCAGAGTATTCAGCATCAGGGTACCATCCTTCTTGTCATCTTACATGACAAACACTTTTATACCTTCATTCCTGAACTTCGTCTTTATCTGGGCAACCGTTTCTTCTATCTGTTTAGCCTCGGCTTCATCGCAATAGACCAGAAGCACAAAATTCTCTTCCGGCCATACTGCGTCGCCCATTTTTGGATCCGAGCGGCCGGAGCCGTGTACTACCGGAATTCTGGTGTAGGCCTTTGCTATGCCCGCGGCGGTGAAGGCCTCCATGAGGTCTTCCTCCACCGAGCGGTTGGCGATCAGTTCGACTCGTTTCATGATTGCATTCCTTTTTCGTCAGCCAGCATGGCCTTTACCTGCTTGCGGGTGAAGCCTGCAGCCAGGCGGTCACGGCGGGCGTCTGACTTTGCCTTTCGCTCGTCGGCCCGGCGGTTGAAGATGGCGTAGAAGACCGGCATCAGGAAGAGGGTCATCAAGGTGCCGAAGGACAGACCGCCCAGGACTGATTTGCCTATCGGTGCCACCAGTTCCGATCCCTCGCCGGGGAAGAAAGCCATGGGTACCAAGGCCAGCACCGTGGTCAGGGTGGTCATCAGGATGGGACGCAGGCGGTTGCCAGCTGCTTCGATGCAGGCCTCGTTCAGGCCGAGCCCCCGCCGGCGCAGCAGGTTGGTATAGTCCACCAGCACGATACCATTGTTCACAATCACACCTACCAGCACGATCAGGCCTACGGCGGTGAGTATGTTGAAGGTTTCTCCGGTAAGGAAGTAGATCCAGACTACCCCTACGAACGACAGTGGTACGGTGAAGAGGATGATGAAGGGATCCAGAAAGGATTCGAACTGGCTGGCCATGACGCCGAAGACCAGGAAGACAGCTACCAGCATGATCATGGCAAACTTCACACCGTAGTCCAGGAACTCCTGGTAGTCACCGGCGTACTCTATTACCACATCATCCTCCGCCGGTATTTCGGTAGCTATCAAGGCACGGATCCTGGTCTCTACACGGTCGATTGGTGTGCCGGGCGTGATGCCCGCGGTCACGTGTACTACCCGGCTCTGGTTCTCCCGCTTGATGTCTATGGGGCCGGTGGTCTTCTCGTAGCTGGCAAAACTGGACAGGGGTATGCGCTGGCCTGTGGGATTGATGACGAATATGCGGTCCAGGGCAGGCAGTTCGCTTCGGTCCTGCTCGGACAGGATAACCAGGACATCGTACTCCATGCCGCCACTGTGGTACTTGGTTGCGGCTATGCCATCTACCGCGGCCTTTATTTCCTGGCCAACGGTGTACACGTTCAGGCCCAGGGAATACAGCCTTTCGCGGTCAACCCGCAGCTCTATCTGGGGCAGGCCGTCTTTCAGGTCTACGGTCGGTTCGGTGGCTTCCGGTACTCCATCACGTATCAGGTCTGCTATGCGTTCGGCCAGGGCCTTGCCTTTGGCCAGGTTCTCGGTCTTTATCAGGATATCCACAGGGCTGCCGCCCATGCCACCGCCGCCGCCAGGGCCGCCGCCGCTGCCGAAGGAGAAGACAACTCCCGGGAAGCGGTTGAAGTAAGTCCGGAGTATGGTCTTGATCTCATCGGAGGTCTGGGTGCGATCCTCGAAATCGGGCAGGGTAATCTGCAGGCTGCCGCGGTGTTCACTGGTACCGCCTCCAATGCCGAAGAAGCTGCGCTCCCCGGCATTCACCACCAGCCGTTTGTAGCTGGTCACTTCCTGCTCCACGATCTGCTCAAGCTGCCTGAGTACTGATTCCGTCTCTTCCAGGGGGCTGCCGATGGGCAGTTCTGCGGTGATGCTTACCGAGTCCTCAGCCTGGGCTGGCATGAAGACAAAGCCGATTCCCGGCACCAGGAAAGCGGTGCCACCGACTATGGAGATTATCACCAGAATTGTGATCAGCTTGTGTTTTAGTACCCTGGCCACGCCGTGTCGGTAGGCGTTGTCCAGGCCGGTGAAGCCCTTCTCGAAAAAATCATCCAGTTTGGCTATGGGTCCATGCAGAGGCTTCTGCTTGCGGGTGGTCACCGGGAGGTAGTGGCTTGCAAGCACGGGTATGAGCAGCATGGCCACCGCAAGGGAGGTTATCAGGGAGATGACCACGGTAAAGGCCAGGCCGGCAAAGAGTTCGCCTATCAGCTCCAGTTGGCCCTGGAACATCACCAATGGGGCAAAGACGCAGATGGTGGTCAGGGTCGACGCTACAATGGCGTTTATCATCTCCTGGCTGCCCAGTATGGCCGAGGCGGTGAGTTTGGTGCCCTTTTCCCGGTACCGGTAGATGTTCTCCAGGATCACGATGGAATTGTCCACCAGCATGCCCACACCCAGAGCCAGGCCAGCCAGGGTCATGACGTTGAGGGTCAGACCCCAGAAGTACATGAGCATGAGCGTGAACAAAAGAGAGATCGGAATTGTTATACCGATGATCAGCGTTGGCTTGGCCGAGCGCAGGAACAGGAACAGCACGACCACTGCCAGGAGGGCACCGGTTACAGCGCTTGAACTGACCTGGTTTATCGAATTCTGGATGATGTCCGTAGTGTTGAAGATCTCGGTGATCGTGATGCCCTGGGGCACTTCCAGTGCTATGCGCTCAAGCCTGCTGCGCAAGGCATTGGCCGTCTGTACGGAGTTCTTGCCGCTCTGCTTCTGTACGGTTATCTGTACCGCCGGTGTGCCGTTGACAAAGACCAGGCTGTCCTCGTCGCGGTAGCCCTCGAAGACGTCTGCCACATCGCGCAGCCGGACTGTCCGTGCCATCTCGGCCTGGCCGCCGGTCATGCCGCCGCCCTTGTAGGCTATTACGGTGGCCTTTATCTCATCCAGGCTCTGGTACTCGCCGGCGGTGGTCAGTATGTACGACAGGCCGCCGTCCAGGATGGTTCCAGCCGATACCTGTGCGTTCTGGCCGCGCAGCATACCGACTATCTGGGTAACGGTGAGCCCGTAGGCCTCCAGCCGGTTCTGGGGTATCTCCACCCGGATCACCTTCTGCCGTCCTCCGGAGACTGATGCAAGCGCTACGCCGGGTACCTGCTCGATGCGGGGTAGTATGGTGTTCTCGGCTATCTCCCTGAGTTCCTCGGGGGTGCGGTTGCCGGTGACCATAAGGCCCATGATGGGTATCATCGATGGGTCGAACTTGAAGATCAGCGGGGTGCTGGAGCCGTCGGGCAGGAAGCGCTTGACCAGTTCCATGTTGTCACGCACCGAGTTGGCCGCGTCGGCCATGTCCGTGCCGTAGGTGAACTCCAGCATGACCATGCTGGAACCCTTGGACGAAGTAGAGGTTATCTTCTTGAGGCTGGACACATTGGACAGGGTGCCCTCGAGGGGTCGTGTCACAGACCGCTCCACTTCCTCGGGGCCTGCCCCTTCATAGTTGGTGAAGACCACCAGTATGGGTGGCTCGATTTCGGGGTAAAGGTCTACCGGCAGATTGGCTGTGGCAAAGAGGCCAAGGCCGATCAGCAGTGCGAAGGCTATGAAGATCGTGGTCGGTCTGCCGACCACTGTTTTGGTTATGCTCATTGTATTCTCCCGGATCAGTCTGCCACGGGCAAGGGAGCCAGGCGCTCGACCACGTTCACAGGGGATCCGTCTTCAAGGAGGGTCTGACCCCTGACCACGATCTCTTCGCCGGCCTTCAATCCTTCACGGATTTCAAGCTTGTCGTCTATCAGTATGCCTGGAACCACGAGGCGCCTGCGGGCCAGGATTCTGGCTGGATCCGCCGGATCAGGTTCCAGGGCAAAGACATAGCTTTCGCCGAAGCGATGGACCACCGCATTGGCCGGTATCTTGACGATGTCGGGCTTGTCCTGGGTTATCACCTTTATCTTGGCGAACATGCCGGCCTTGATGGACGAATCGGGGCGTACCAGGTTCAGGCGTATCTCCATGGTCCTGGAAGCGGGATCCAGAACCGGGCTCAACTCGGAGACCGTGGCGATGAAGGTTTTGCCTGGGTAGGCATCCAGCCCCACTTCAGCCCGCAGGCCAACGCGCACCTTCGACACAAAACGCTCCGCCACGTAGGTGCGCAGCTCCAGTGCATCCGTGCGGCTGAGCCTGGCTACCGGAACGGCCTGGCTTATTGTCATGCCCAGCTGGGCGGGAAGGGCAACGATGGTGCCTGCTATGGGAGCCTTGGCCACGCCGGGAATGAAGCTCATGCCTGGCCGGGAGGGGTCGATCTCTGCCAGGGGATCATCCTTCTGCACCTTGTCACCGACAGACACATACAGTTTGGTGACTTTGCCGGCAACATCGGAGTAGGCATCCACGGTTGACCCGGAGACTATGTCCCCTGACAGCAGGAGATAGTCCCGGATCTGGCCACGGGTGGCTGTGGTGGTGTTCACTGCAAACACCATGGCGGCAGCCTCGGTTGCAGCGGCTTCATCCTCGGCAGCTTTTTTTGCGCCAGGGTTGTCGCAGGCTATCAGGGCTATGCTCAGGATCAGGGGTGCTGCAATCATGGCAGTGATGGCGAATATCCTGTCTGGTTTCATCATGTCTGGTTTCATCATGTGTTCCTTTCGAAGGTGCCGAAGGGAACGCCCATGGCGTATTCCAGGTCCAGCAACCCGGTCATGTAATTGAATTTTTCCTTCAGTACCTCGTTGCGTGCCTTGCGAAGTTCCAGTTCCGAGTTCTGCACATCAAGCAGATCCTTGGCACCAGAGCGGTACGCTTCTTCGGCCAGGAAATAGGCCCTCTCGGCCAGCTGCACATTCAGTTGCAGGGCGTCTATGCTGCGCCGGGCTTTGTCCAGGCGCAGCACGATGGAATCCACTTCGGTTTCCATGCCCCGTATGCTCTGGGCCAGGGCGATGCGCAGCTTCTCCCGGCTCTCGTCAAGCTCCACAAGGGCCTGGGCCTCCTTGGTAAGCGGCAGGAGGCCGTTCAGGCGGTAGCTCAGGGTGGCCCGGAACATACCTGAGCGCTGTTTCCAGCCTTCGTCCATGAACCATGAATCTTCAAGCGGATCCCCCTGGAAGGTAG
>JAVEXH010000295.1:0-4500 GCA_034004175.1 Spirochaetia bacterium | reverse complement strand
GCTACTACGAGGAACTCGGCCTGCTGGAGGCCGAAAATCGTGATGGCCCTGAACACCGCCGCTATTCCGAGCGCAACGCCATACGCCTCAAGCGGATACAGCAACGGAAGGATTACGGCCTGACCCTGGCTGAAATCAGTGAACTTTTCGAACTGGCCAGGATCGACCGCAGTGGAGAAGCCGTACGCCAGGGTCTGGCAGCCAAGTACCGTGAACGCCTTGCAGAAGCCGCAAAACGCCGGGCTGCCCTGGATGCATATATGGAAGACCTTTCGTGGCACCTTGAGCAACTGGACCGGGTTCAGGATTTCTTCGAATGCCCTGGTGCCTCCTGCGCCAGTTGCCGCTGGGCAGAGCGCTGTGATGTACGTGCCCTCGTCTCGAAGGGCGCCTGAATCATGTATTGTGGCATAGACATCGGAACCTCGGCCATCAAATGCGCCATAATCGCAGAAGACGGCACAGTAATCGGTTTTGGACGGGCTACGGTGGGCCTGTACCGCGGTGCCCATCCGGAAGCCTGGGAATCAGATCCGGCGGAATGGCTGAAGGCTACGGCGAACGCCTTTGCCCAGGCCGCTGCGGCTCCGGGTTATGATCCGGCACGATTGCGTGGTCTGGCCATCAGTGGCAATGG
The DNA here is from genome assembly GCA_034004175.1 of Spirochaetia bacterium. GTDB lineage: Bacteria > Spirochaetota > Spirochaetia > Treponematales > UBA12059 > MIBM01. The sequence goes on along the minus strand of JAVEXH010000295.1, from coordinate 3,863 downwards.
TCCAACCCTCGTGGCCGCAGGCAGCGATGGCCTGCCCATAGGCCTGGCTTCCTCATGGATGGACAGATCAGCCGTGGCCGAAGCCGAACGTGCTTCCGCGGCAGCAGGCAGACGCATCGATCCATCCTTCTACCTGCCAAAGGCGCTCCGGCTGATGGAAAGCCCACTGGCAGGCAGCATCAAACGCTTCTTCTCGGGTCCGGAATACCTGGCCTTCATGCTTGGTGCCTTGCCGGTATCCTTCCTGCCTGACCCTTTCTACGACCGCCATATATGGGCGCTTGAAACGGCAACCGCCTTGGGGTTGGACGAGGCACTCTTCCCCCCGTATATAGCCCCGGCCCGCACCATAGGCCGGGTAAGCAACCAGGCTGCAGAGGCTACAGGCCTGCCTGCCGGCCTTCCCCTGGTTTCGGCCTTTCCAGATTTCCTGGCGGCCCTTGCCGGCTCCGGCACGGTGCGACCAGGCATGGCCTGTGACCGGTCGGGCAGCAGCGAAGCCCTGAACCTCTGCGCAACCAGACCCTTTCCGGATCCATCCATATTCAGCCTGCCCCATGCGGTACCGGGACTCTGGAACCTTTCCGGTGGCCTGTCCACCAGCGGCAAGGCTCTGGAATGGTTCTCCAAGGCTGGAGGCTATACGGGAACGGAAACGGACAACCTGAATCATGAGGCTTCCCAGGTAGCGCCTGGCTCAGGTGGGGTCCTTTTCCTGCCCTACCTGACCGGCGAGAGGGCTCCACTGTGGAACAAGGATATCCGGGGAGCCTTCCTGGGTCTGTCCATGAACAACGGACGCAAGGAAATGGCCAGAGCCGTACTTGAATCCATAGCCTTTGCCCTCAGGTTGTCCGCTGAACGCATGGCCACCGGCGGTTTTGCAATGGATGTCGTGCGTTGCTCCGGCGGTGCCGCCAGGGACAGCACTCTGAACGTTATAAAAGCAGCGGTCCTCAAGGTTCCCGTGGAGATTCCCCTGTTGCCAGACAGTGAACCTGCAGGCGACGCCTGTGCAGTAGCCGTAGCCCTGGGTGACCACCGGAACATGGAAGATGCCTCCAGAGCCATGGTGGGCATTGGCAGGATATTCAAACCCGACCCTGAGCTGACAGGCTTGTACGACGACAGATATGGCGCCTGGAAGCAGGCTCTGGATGCAATACTGGCACTGAGTATCTAGTTTGATCTTCCCATCATTCGGCTTTGCTGATATACATTGTTGATGGATTACCTGCCCCCCTCAGTCACTCAAAGCCTGATACTTTTCATCCTCATGGGAGCCGGCTATGCAGCCGGCAAGGCGGGAATACTCCGTGGTGACACCATAAAAGGCATGTCACGCTTCCTTCTTGACTTTACCCTGCCGGCACTGGTCATTCACTCCATGCAAAGGCCTTTCTCACCGGAACTGCGCAACCAGGCCATGAGCATCCTTGGGTTCTCGCTCATCATCTATGCAACAGCCTTCCCTATGGCTTATCTGCTTACGGGCACCTACCGCAAAGCTGGTCAACGAGAAAAAGGCGTACACCGGTTTGCTATGTGTTTCTCCAATGTAGGTTTCATGGGGTTCCCGGTAGCCGAGTCCCTGCTGGGCAAAGAAAGCCTGTTCATGGTTTCGGTATACAACATACCCTTCCAGCTTCTTGCCTTCTCGGTTGGAACAATAATGGTAGCAGGCAGGACAAATGCTACCAAGGGTGAGAGCTTTGCTGCCTCCTTCATCAGGACACTGCGGGTAGGCATGAATCCGGCAGTCATCGCCGCCATCACCGGCTTTGTTTTCTTCCTCCTGTCCGTACGCATTCCGGAACCCCTGACTACTGCGGTAAGACTGCTCGGGGAAACCACTACACCTCTTTCAATGGCCCTCATCGGGGCAGTACTGGCCAATACCAGGCTGGGGCCTGTGGTCGGCAGCCCACGGCTATGGTTCACCACCGGCTACCGTCTGGTTCTGCATCCTCTGGCAGTGCTGGCCATAGCCAGAGCAGTCGGCCTGAGTGGCCTTGAGCTGGCCGTGCCGGTACTGATGGCGGCCATGCCGGTTGCCGCGAACACCACCATCCTTGCCGGTGTCTATGGCGGTGATGAAGTCACCGCCAGCGGTCTGGTATTTGTCTCGACTGCAGTTTCGTTGCTGACCATACCAATCCTTGGTGGTTTGATCTTTGTATGATGATGGCCTTTTGCACTTAAGCATTCTTTCCACTGGCCTCCAGCACCGTAGAGGGATATAATCCTTGGCTGAAGATACGATTCCGGTCATGACCGTCGCCTTCGGGGCCGGTCACGCCTTCGTGCACCGGGACAACAGGTCCGGGGCCGGATACATACGTGATACGCCTAACGGGTAAATGCGGAGCAGCAAGGTAACAATGAAAGACTCTGACTCAAAAAAAAGGAATCTGCAGCGCTTCCTTTCCTATCTGGCACCCTACTGGTGGTTGTTTGTGGCCGGCCTGCTTGCCATGACAGCCGTTACAGCCTCCAGACTCGCCGGCCCCCTCATCCTGCGCGAAGTGATAGACAAGGCCATACCCGCCAGAAACCTGCGCATGACCATAGACTATGCGGTTCTGTACCTGGGTTTGATCATAGTCATGGGAATGCTCAGTTACTTCCAGACCATACTGATAGTAAAACTCGGCCTCAGTGTAGTGACCCGGATCAAGGGGGACCTCTTCTCCCACATGCTTACCCTGCCTGTCTCCTATTTCGACCAGCACCAGGTAGGCGAACTCATGGCCCGGGTGGAAAACGATACCGAAAAGCTCAAACAGCTGTTCTCCGAAACCGGCATCATGCTGGTATCCAATGTGATCTACTTTATCGGCACGTTCCTGGTCTTCTTCTCGATGGATCCTGAAATCAGTGCCATCCTTTTCATACCCATACCCTTCTTTCTGGCTGGCTTCATCTTCATCTTTGATAAACTGCGTCCGCTGTATGAAAAAGGCCGTAAAAAATATGCGGAGATCACCGCGATAGCCACTGAGTTCATCCAGGGCGTGGAAGTTCTGAAGGCTTTTGGCAGGACAGCCTATGCGGCTGACAGACTGGAGAAGGCCAGCAAGGAAAAGCGCGATGTAGAGGTCAAGGCCAGCCTGCTTGAATACAGCACCATGGGCTTTACCAATTTCCTTGCCGGCCCGATGTTCATAGTACTGATCATCCGCCTTGTAGCTCCGGGTATCTTTGCCGGAGCCCTGACTGTTGGAACCCTGCTGGTGTTCATAGAACTGGGCATGCGGTTGTTCGAACCGATCTTTGCCATCGGGGAAAACATCAGGGGCATACAGCAGGCACGGGTCGCATTGAACAGGGTGTTCGGCATAATGGAGCTGATACCGGAAGAACATGGCAATGGCCAGATTCCTGTCTTCAAGGAGACCATAGAGTTCAGGCATGTGGATTTCTCCTACAAGATTGACGAACCGGTATTGAAGGACGTTTCGTTCACTGTACGCAAGGGAGAAACCCTTGCCCTGGTAGGCCCCTCTGGTTCGGGCAAGACAACGACAGTGAGCCTGCTCTGCCGCTTCTATCCGGCCACCGGCGGCGGAATCCTGGTGGACGGCACTCCCCTTCAGAACCTGGATCTGCATGCCTGGCGGCGCATGGTCGGACTGGTACTCCAGGACATTTACCTGTTTCCGGGCACCATTCTGGAGAATGTCAGGGTGTATGACGATGGAATCGGCGAGCCAGAAGCCAGCGCAGCCCTTGACACCGTGCATGCGGCAGATTTCGTGCGCCGCCTGCCTCTCAGCATAAACACCGAGCTTCACGAACGGGGCGCCAACCTGTCCATGGGAGAGAAACAGCTGCTCTCCTTTGCCAGGGCTGTAGCCTTCAAT
>JAVEXH010000294.1:0-4506 GCA_034004175.1 Spirochaetia bacterium | reverse complement strand
GGTTATGATCACCAGTTCAAGGGTCTCCCCCGGGGCATCCACCCCTTCCCAGAATGAATCGGTGGCAAACAGCACGCTGGCTATGTTGGCCTTGAACTTGTCCATGAGCCTGGACCGTTCGTCGTCGCCTTGCCGGAAGGCGCTCAGACCCAGAGCATCCAGCCGCGGTTTAACCGCTTCCCAGCAGGATCGCAGCACCTGGTAGGAGGTGAACAGTACCAGGGCCTTGCCTCCCGATGCGGCAACCAGGTCGTAGACCGCTGTGTTCACCCAGGCTTGCCAGGATGGATCGTCCGGGGTCGGTGCGTCTGTGGGGGTGCCGAGCATGGCATTGGTCTCATAGGGGAAGGGAGAAGGGAAAAGGCTGCAGTCGGAAGGGGCATCCGAGAGGGTCAGGCCGACGCGCTGCTTCCAGAATCCGAAGGATCCGCCCACCGAGAGGGTGGCCGAGAGGCAGATGGTCGACCTGAAGGGCTCGAAGACCGATTCGTTCATCATTTCGGCTATGCTGATGGGGGTTATGCAGAACTTCACGAAGGCTTCACCCTGGCCGGTTCTGCCGCGATCCAGCCAGTAGACCGACTGGGGGTCATCCTCGAACCTGGCAAAGCGGGAACAGAGGCTGGCCAATTCAACCAGGCGATGCAGGGCTAGCTCCGTTTCCTGCACCGCCTGCTCCTGGGCTGCCTCGTCGGGTATGTCATCCAGGGCAGATTTGAGGATGTTGGCTACTTCCAGGATGGCACGTTCCAATCGGGAAAGAGGGGCCAGCACCATTTTGTCCAGGGCGGCCGAAGGAATGGTAAGCCGGTGATTCAGGTTTGTCCCAAGCAGACCCAATGCAGAGGCATCGGCTTCGGCCATGGCCTCCTTCAGGGTATCAAAGGCCAGGGGTAGGCGCTTGAACAGCTCAGCTGGCAGGCCTTTGACATTCTGCAGCTTTACCATGACGCCGAATTTCCTGCCCCGACGCTCGCGGTACAGTCTGGATAGCTGTTTGTATACTGAAAACTTTGCCAGTTCGGAGGAGAAGAAACTGGTGGCGCTGGACTCCACGGCATGGGCCTCGTCCAGTATGACGATGCTGAAAGGAGGCAGGACGGCAGTGGACTCATACCCGGCGCCGGACGAACGGGCTGCCAGGTCGCTGAACAGTATGTGGTGGTTTGCCACCAGCAGGTCGCTATCAGCGGCATCACGCTTCACCTTGAGCACGAAACATTTATCGCGGTAAGGACAGCGGAGGCCCAGGCAACTGTCTGCCTCGGAACAGACCCTGCTCCAGTCTGCATCCTCCGGCCAGAAGGATAGGTCGGCCCGGTCGCCGCTCGGACTGGTTTCGGCCCAGTCTGCTATGCGGCGCAGGGGGTGGTCTGAGCCGGCAAACAGACCTTCTTCATCAAGGGCTTCCATAAGCCTGGTGTGGCAGAGGTAATTGCCCCGTCCCTTCACCAGGACAGCCTTCAGGTTCTTTCTGAAGATCGAAGCCACCAGGGGTATGTCCTTGTCCATGAGCTGGCGCTGCAGGTTGATGGTGGCTGTGGAGACAACCACCCGTTCCTTGTTGCGGGCTGCCCAGGCCAGGGCAGGAATCAGGTAGGCAAAGGATTTTCCTACCCCCGTACCCGCCTCGGCAGCCAGGACGCTGCCCTGGTTCATCGCCCTGGCTATGGCCTTTACCAGATCCAGCTGGCTGGCCCTGGGTTCATAGTCTTTGAGCCTGGAAGCCAGCTTGCCTCCGGCCTCCAGCACGCCTGCCAGTTCTTCGGGATTCAGGGCGACTATGGCCTTGGCCCTGACAGGCTCTGCCACCACGTAGACCTCACGCACCTCGTTGTCCACGATGTACGAGCCTACGCCGTTCTCTCCCACCCGTGATGCAACCGCCATGTCGGCATCGCTGGGTACCAGGAAGCCTGAAGGGTGGTTGTGTATCAGTACATCACCGCGGTCAAGGAAACCGGACAGGGCCGGAACGCTGGCCTTGCCGCCTCTGGCTGCTACAACCACTTCGGCAATCAGGCCCTGAGCGTCCAGTCTGCCTGCTACGAACACTTCGTTGCCTCCGGCATCCGCAATGGCGTCCCTGAGGGCATCTGCGGCGTCGGGGGTGAAGCGTTCACTGGCGTGCATCTGTTGTGGTTACAGTCTGGAGAGTATGTCCAGGATGAGGCTCTTCAGTTCGGCCTCCACACGTTTGCTTACCTCAACCACCTCATCGTGGGCCAAGGGGGCATCGGTGATGCCCGCGGCCATATTGGTAACACAGGAGATTCCCAGCACCTTCATGCCCAGGTAGCGGGCTGCTATGGCCTCCGGTACGGTGGACATGCCCACCAGATCGCCACCCATGATGCCCGCCATGCGTACTTCAGCAGGCGTCTCGTAAGAGGGGCCTGTGAACCCTGCGTAGACCCCTTCCTTCAGCGGCCGTTTGGCGCAGGAACGGGCAAGGTCGCGGAGGGCAGGTGTATAGGTGGTGCCCATGTCGAAGAATCGGTCTCCCAAAGCCTTTCCGTCGGGACCAGTGGGATTCGGCCCGATGAAGGGATTGGTTCCCATCAGGTTTATGTGGTCATTTATGAGCACCAGGTCTCCTGGTGCATACTCGCGGTTTACCCCACCTGCGGCGTTGGTCAGGATCAGGGTCTCCACGCCGATGGCCCTGAGCACGAAGATGGGCAGGACCACATCGTCCATGGGATGGCCTTCGTAGTAATGAAAGCGGCCGGCCATGATGGCGTTGCGCCCGGACAGGCACAGCACACCCTTGTGCCCCTGCACGGTGGGCTTGGGGAACTCCGGAATGGCTGAATACGAAATCTCCTGGTAGCCCAGTCCGTCCACGATCCCCGACAAGCCTGAGCCCAGCACGACAGCAGCCTTGGGACGGAACCCGGCGGGTATGGCTGCGGCGGCCCTGGCTACTCTATCTGCAAATCCAGCTTTCATATCGTGCTCCTTGTTGGTCTTTCAAAAGTTGGTGTGACCTGGTTGATGCCCTTTGATCCGGCTCAGGGGGTCAGAAGGACAGCTCCCTTACATACCCCAAACCCCAGGTTTCGTCGAGGGGTCTATACCATACTTCAAGCCAGGCTACCGGTCTGGATAATGCCAGAGCGCCGATGGATGGTGTAAATGCCAGTTCGAGGCGGGAAAAAACGGACAAGTCATACGACTGGCTACCCAACCAGGTTCCCCCGGCCTCGGTGCCATCGCCGGACCCATCTGTCCCTCTGGTCAGGATGGTTCGTGATCCTCCGCGAAGGTTCAGCCGTCGGGTATACAAAGGACCAGCGGCCTGTTGCACCTCGAAGGAGAAGAGGCGCAGGGATCCTTCTGCCTGTACATGCCAGGTGCCCACAGGACCTCCCGTGAATTCTTCGTACCGGGGATAGGCCTGCATCGAAACATCCCCAAGTCCGGCAGTCGGCACCGTAGCTCCGGCCGGGCCATACAGCAAACCTTCAGAGAGCGAGAGTCCTGCATAGCCATCAAGCTTCAATCCAAGGAACCTGCTTTCCACTGCTGCTTGAATCTCAAGCCCGAACAGGGGTCTATCCATGGATGGCAGGACGGGAATCAGGCTCCTGACAGCGGCTCCGAAGCTGTAACCCTTGTGCAGCCCTGGTTTGTCAAAAACTGCTTTCATATGCTGTCGTATCGCGTACACGCTGGTATAGGCCAGGGCCAGATCCCACCTTTCATAGCGATCGGTTTTGTCCAGGCTCACGGCCCAGCCCTGTATGGCTCCGGAAAGACCGAGATCCACCCATCCCCCTGCAAAGGGTTGGGTTACCGCAGCCAGGGTGAAGCCTGCATTGCCCTGCCGTAATGCCAGCATGGAATCCGTGTCCGAAGATGCCGGGCTGAACTCGTCCCGGAGCGTAATCCCCAGCAGAAGCGGTGTCAGATTGAATTCCAGTCCGGCATCATAGCCAGGTGTCTGTGTCCGGGGGTTCCAGCCCCCGGACAGATAGCCTGAAACCCGCTCGATGGGGTCGGCAAAGTACACAGCAGCCCCTGCCAGGTTCAGGCCGTCTGCATCGCCGGCTATGACGGGATGCCAGAACCGTGGCAGAAGCCAGGGCAGAGGAGAGTAGGGCTTGTACGTATTTGATCCGGCCGGGGACAGCTGGGGGGCCAGCGGGCTTCCCCTATGGCTGTCTCCAGCAATTTTCCCGGGTTCGCTGTACACAGATGTGCGTTCCAGCCGGTTTTCAACACTTTCCCATACGGCTGGAGCCTCCGGAAATCCCAGTTGGTCAGGCTCGGCTGGAAGGGCAGCCACAGCAGTGCCTTCCGAGAAATGTCCCAGATGGTAAACCGCGCCCTGGACACCTACAGCCTGGTGTACTCCACCGCTGGTGGGCACTGTCTGGTAGCGCAGTACATCGCCATCCAGTTCAGCCAGACGGTAGAAGGCCTCATCGTCCCAGGAGAAGCGCAGCACACCATCGTGAAGGGAAAGATAGCGGACCCAGCCCAGCCCGTCGGGAAGTCTGA
>JAVEXH010000293.1:0-4508 GCA_034004175.1 Spirochaetia bacterium | reverse complement strand
GATAGCCCCGGCATGGGTATCGACTCTGCTGTCAATGATTTTCTGCTCAAGCCCCGGTTCTATGGTAAGAGCCCGGATGGTCTTGTCATGGTCGGCATATTGCAGACAAATCTGCCGGCCAAGGGCCTGCCTGGATTTTTCCACGAGGAAGCCGGCATCTTTGGTAACCCCCGAATAATCTGCAAGGGTCTCCAGTATGGCTACCAGGTTGCGTATCGACACCTGTTCACGGAGCAGACCCTGGAACACCTTCTGCATTTCACCCAGGGAAAGATGCTTCTGGACATCCTCTACAACAGCCGGATAATCCTTGCGCAGGGTTTCGAGCATGGCATGTATTTCCTGCCGGCCAAGTATGTCAGCTGCGTAACGCTTGATGATTTCGGTCAGATGGGTGGCAATGATACTCGGTGCATCCACAACGGGATATCCAGCGCGCTCTGCCTTGTCCCTGACATCTTCCGATATCCAGACTGCCGGCAGGCCAAAAGCTGGATCCTTGGTCCGTTCACCCTGCACTTCTTCACTTACGCCTCCGGGATTGATGGCAAGGTAATAGCCAAGACGGATTATGCCCCGGCCTACCTCTACACCTCTGATCTTGAAGCAGTATTCGGATGGTTCCAGGCGCATGTTGTCGATTATGCGTATACGCGGTACCACCAGTCCCATATCAAGGGCACTCTCCTTGCGGATCCGTGTCACACGTTCAAGCAGTTCTGCTCCCTTATCTTTGTCCACCAAGGGAATGAGGCCGTAACCAAGTTCAAGGCTTATGGGATCAAGGGGCACTACTGGCGACAGATCCTGGGGCGTCTCGGGTTTCTTGCCTGATCCCTCGGCACTGCGCAACCGCTCCTTGTCTGCCTCCAGCACAGCACCCCTGGATAGACTCCAGGCCAGGTATGCCATGGCTCCGGCCATTGGCAGCAGTACGTACCACGGGAAGCCAGGCAGAAGCGACAGAGCCACCATGACCCCTGCACCTATCCAGTAGATACGTGCGTTCTGGGTAAATTGGGAGGTAACCTCCGTACCAAAACTGCCGCGGCTGTTTGCCCTGGTAACAATGATACCTGTGGATGTAGAAACCAGGAGTGCCGGAAGCTGCGAAATCAACCCGTCACCGATGGTCAGGGACGTATACGTGGTAAGAGCCAACTGGAACGGCTCCGCATGGAGCACCATGCCGACTATGAAGCCGCCAACCAGGTTGATGGCGCTGATGAAAATACCTACGGTTACGTTGCCTGACACGAACTTGCTGGCACCGTCCATCTGCCCGTAAAAATCCACTTCACGCTGGACATCATCCTTGCGCCGCCGGGCTTCTTCCTCGTTTATGGCACCTGAATTGAACTCCGATTCAATGGCCATCTGCTTCACAGGCAATCCATCCAGAGTGAACCGTGCAGCAACCTCGGCAATGCGGGTGGCTCCTTTGGTTATGACAATGGCTTGTACGGCTATGATGATGATGAAAATGATGAAACCGACCACCAGACCTTCAGTACCACCGGAACCGACTACGAATACACTGAAAGCACGCACGATCTGACCATCGAAGTCCGCGCCTTTGGTCAGGATCAATCGTGTTGACGATATATTGAGTGCCAGGCCGAAGATGGTCGTCACAAGAAGCATGGTTGGGAAAATGGAAAAATCCACCGCACGTTTATTGGAGAGCACAATGAGCAGAATGATCAGTGACAGACCCAGATTCAGGGACATGAGAACATCAAGGATCAGCGCTGGTAGAGGTATGATGATCATGAGGACCACCGACACTGCGGCAACACCCACCGAATATTCCGACAGGTTGGTCAAGAAGGTCTCCCGCAGTACCCGCCTGGTATCCGACATTACTTCTCCTTACGCATTCATGGCCGCAAACTTGGCCGCTACCCGCTTGTCAATCCTTGCGACATGGGCAAGTAGCTTGGCGATGGCATCGTAGTATTGTTCTGGTACAGCATCACCGACATCAACGTCAGCGTACAAGGCCCTTGCAAGTGGTCTATTCTCGATAACCGGCACCCCACTCTCTTTGGCAATGGCCCGGATACGCAGGGCCATATCATCAGTACCCTTCGCACTTATCGATGGCACAGCCATGGTCATGGGATCAAATTCCAGGGCTACGGCGTAATGGGTAGGGTTTGTGACCACAACATCTGCTTTAGGCACCGTGACAGCCAGGTTGCGGGTAAGAATTTCCCTCATCCGTTCCTTCAAACGCCCTTTGATGAGTGGGTCGCCTTCGAACATCTTACGTTCTTCCTTGACTTCCTGTTTGCTCATCATCAGACGTTTCTTGAAAACCCGCCTCTGGAACAGGTAGTCGGGAATGGCCAAAGCCAGCATGAGTATGGCCGCCTGCAATATGATACGGATGATGATACCCGCCACAAAACTGATGGAGTTCCACACCGTAGAAGTAAACAGACGGGACAGCGCAGGAACTTCGGCCATGATATTGATATAAGCGACAATTCCGATGATACCTATCTTGAAGATGGATTTGGCTACATTGAAAATACCTTCCCCGGAAAACATCGTGCGTTTCAGATACTGTCCGAATTTTGGCAGAACTTTCTTGAAATCCGGTTTGAGTGGTTTGGTGGTGAACAGAAAGCCCACCTGCAGCAGGTTTGAAAGCAAAGCTGCGAAAAAGGCTACCAAGCCCAGGGGAACCACCAAGCGCGCAAAATAGCGCAGGAAGGCTCCACCAAGCAGACCTGCATCGGTGATGGGATCCACCTCTATGGATATATAAAGAAACCATCGGGTCATATCCCGGAGGGTTTCCATCAGCCAGGGGGCAAGGATAGCCAGTGCGGTAGCAGTTATAAGCAGGCTTATGGCACCTACCAGATCCGGGCTTTTGGCAACCCTGCCCTCTTCCCGGGCTTTCCTGAGTTTGTACTCGGTTGGTTCTTCTGTCTTGCCTTCATCTTCCTCGGCAAACCACTGCAGATGCACATGCCGGAAGGCATCAGTCTGCTGGCTGTCAGATTCATGGGCATCCAGATGCAGGGGAAAGGCCAGACAGGCAGAATCCTGGAGGAGGAATGCAAGGATCATCTGATTCCTCCTATTATCAGGGCTACACTCTCGAACCCACCGTCTATCAAGGCAGAAAAGGCTTCCACCATGAAAGGCATGGCAGTGGCCATCAGAAAGAAGGCTGTCAGGATAGCCAGAGGAAATCCCTCGGTAAGCAGGTTCATCTGTGGGGCAGCTTTGGAAAACAGCCCCATGGTAACGGATATGAGCAACAAAGTACCAAAAATGGGAAAGGAAAGTACAAGGGCATTCTGGAACAGAGATCCCAGTGACCCTGCGACATAGGCAAAATAATCTTCCTTCGCGGACAGAAGATCACTTGTGCGCATGGATATGAAGCTCCCGCGTACACCCAGCAGGAAAAGCCTCTGAAACCCGCTGGTACTCACAAAAATGAACATGGCCATAAGATTCATGAACTGGCCTACAACAGGGATTTCTTCCTGGGCCAATGGATCAAAGGTTGATGATGCACCGAAACCCATCTGCAATGAAAAAAACTGACCTGCTGTTGTAAAGGCAGCAAAGACTGTGGACAGAAAAAAGCCGATGATTATTCCAATCAGGGCTTCGCCTACTATAGCACCGAAATAGCCTATTGCATCGACAGGCAGGGGGTATCCTGCTTCAAGGACCCAGGGGTATACAGCTGCGGCAGCAAAGCCAGCCAGACCGATTTTGGCTACCTGCGGGGTACCGTCACCAGAAAGCAGCGGAGCCGTCTCGATCATTGCGAGAATACGCACCGCTATGAGGAACAGGAGATCGGCGTTGGCAACCATCTCGTTCAGCACACAGTCCCCCGGTTCATCATCCCGCCATACCCGGAATCAGGGAAAACAGATCCTTGGTATATTCTCCCAGGGTTGCAAACATCCACCCCGCAAGCAAAGCCAGAGTGAGCATTATTGCAGCGATTTTGGGTACAAAGGTCAGGGTCTGCTCCTGAATGCTCGTGGTAGCCTGCAGCACTGCAATGACCAGACCTACTACAAGGGCGATTATGAGAATAGGTCCAGACAGGATGAGGATCTGGAATATGGCAGAAGCCATGATTCCTGAGACATCGCCTATGCTCATGGCATGTTCCTGAGGAAGGATTCAACCAGTTGCCTGGTCATGAGGTTCCAGCCATCAACGAGGACAAAGAGAATGAGTTTGAAAGGAGTGGAGATCATGACCGGGGGCAACATGATCATACCCATGGACATGAGCACCGAAGCAACCACCATATCGATGATTATGAAGGGTATGAACAGCAATATGCCTATCTTGAATGCTATGGTCAGTTCATTGAGTATGAAAGACGGGATGAGGATGTAGGTTGGCACATCTGCCAGGGTCTCAGGTTTCGGCAGACCTCGCATGGTCATGAAGAGGCGAATGTTCTCGGGATTCGACCGCATCTGAGAGTACATGAACAAGCGCAAAGGCCGTTCTGC